>QNCQ01000176.1 GCA_003645825.1 Fidelibacterota bacterium | reverse complement strand
CTACCATAGACCAGGGTATAGTATTCTCCTTTTCTGTTTTCTCGTACGTCACAGTACCCTCTATTGCCCTCGAGCACATAACAATGCCTCGGACAAAGATGGCACTGTACAGCGTTATTTTCGCGCTTGGAGTAGTATCTGGCTTTTCTAACGTATGGTTACTTTCTACTTGCCAGGAGACTGGAAACTGATAGCGAAGGGATAGCGGAAAAAGCAAATCCCACGGAGGTTATTTTAATGAATTTTCTTCTTGTTACTTTTCCCATTTTTAATAACGAATATAATTTATCTCAGCTTTAGTTTTATATCAATCTGTTTCGCAAGTTCCCTTATAATTTCGTTGCTGTTTTTCAAATATCCTTTTATGTAGATTTTAACAAAAAATTCTCCTCTATAGAAAGCGAGGAATCCTGAAGATTCACTTCCTGCATCCCCTATTGTGACCTGGTTAATGAAGCTATATCTCCTGTATAGGTTCATCGCATCCATTTTGCTTTTTGTCTGAAATATTTCAATGATAATTCTTTGGCAGTTTGAGGTGGTTATTTCTTGGAAGATAATTTTTTTGACGTTGTACGCTGAATATAAAGTGTATTGATCTTTTAGATATTTTTTTATTTCATCCTGAGATTCAAGGATGTCCCAGTTGGTTATTACAAGGTTCGGATATTGTTCAAGATTTACCAAGTACTTTTTTATGGGATGATAACATCCTGTAAGGAGCAAAGTTATCAGAGAAGTGTAAAGAAAAAGAAAGAGTTTGGGTTTTTTCATATTTTTATTCTTTCTTCACCCTCTTTAATTACAATAATTCCGGGTTCCCCTTCAACCGGGCATTTGTTTTCACAGATTCCACAGCCTATACAGAGTTCCGGTATCACGTAGGGATATTTGACGATTATCTCTGAGTTATAGAAAGAGCTGAAGATTTTCTTCTCATCGAGCTTTATAGCTTTTTCTGGTATAGGGCAGTGTTCCTCGCAAACAATGCAATTGTCATTGAGCCTGTAAGGAATGCATCTGTCTTTCTGGATGATTGCTGTACCCATCTTATAGCGTTTTTTTTCTTTCAGTTTCAACTTCTGAATAGCTTCGGTAGGACAGATCTGGCCACATAAGTTGCACTCATATTCGCAGTAGCCTAAATGGTAATCTGCTCTGGGGGTCATTAAGCCTGCAATTCCCATTCCTGTTATGCCGGGCTGGAGGCATCCTCCGGAGGTCGAACATACTCTAATACATTCTCCACATCTAATGCATAAATCGTTAAAATCTTCTTCGGTTACAGCTCCGGGAGGCCGTATCAATCGGTCGTTTTCTTTCCCTTTGGCAGTAAGTTTGAGAAATCCTGCTCCCAAAAGCGAAATGATCCCGGCAAAAATTAGAGAACGCCTTGTTAGATTTGCTTCCTGCTTTACTTTGGTAGGTGGCGAAAACTTAAATTCTGTGCTATCAGTAGGGCAGGTAGTTGTGCAGTTGAGGCAAATAATACATTCGGAAGTATTTGTTGAGGTAAAATCATCATAGATGGCGTCCATCTTACAGGTTTGGTCGCATAAGGAGCATGCGGTGCATTGCGAAGTAACTACGTGACGTCTTAACAGTGACCACCTGGCAATTATTCCCAGGAGAGCTCCAAGAGGGCAGAGATTCTTGCACCAGAATCTTTTGCTTATAAAGCTTCCCGATAGTATGAGAAGGAATATGACCAGAGGTAGAAAAATCCCAGAGGCTGTGGGTGGATGAGGAGAAAAAAATGTGTTTGAAATGGCCTCATTGACACGAGAAAAAAAGTCGGGTAAGATCCCGACGTTGATAAAGAGTTCTACGAAACCATACACCAATGCGTAAACAATTGGAAAGATAATGATGGCAAAAGATCTCCAGATAATGGGTAAGGGGTCAAGAAGCCAGAAAAGTTGAAAACCCAGTATAGAGAGCAATAGAAAAAGAATGAGCAAGAAGTATTTAACCCTTCTTGTTTTAATGGTTTTTATATGCCTTTTGTTGAGAATGTTGTCAGTCAGATCAATGGTGGTTCCGAGAGGGCATATCCACCCGCAGAAAGCCCGGCCGAAGAGTATGGGGCTCAGAAGAAATGGGAGTGACAAAAGCATTATCGGGTTGAAGTATCCTGTGGCGGTTTGGGTGCCTATGGCGTTCAAGGGGTCGATTATGAGGAACAGCTTTGTGAAAAAATAAGCTTTGAATGGGTAAACTGCTACCGCGATAGTTAATATGAAAATAAGGAAGAAGATGATCTGGATAGTTTTTCTAAGAATGATGAGGTTTTTGTGATTCATTTCTGGAAAGTGTACGTTAAGGGTTTATGCTTTTTTGTATCACTTTTTCCCATGCCTGCAGAGTGTGCCAGTTTGATGAAAGGAAAGTCTGATGGGTCTGCGCCAAAGATTCTGACTGCCCATGCTTCAGTGAGCACTCTATCTGTGCCTGCTATTATGGTTTGGGCTTTAGTTACATCTTTGAGATTTCCTCCTGACGGTCCATGTGCGGTCAGGATTCTTGTGGCATCGATAATTGTAAGGGTGGGTTTAATGACGCGATTCAGATCCACAATTTTCCTGTTGAAGTCTCTGTGTATTCTTCCTCTGTTTCCCCCGAGAATACCCATTATGTTTTTGAGACCAATTGTCAGACCAGCGAGGTTATGGTGTTTCAATATTGGAATATTTATGTATTTGTCGGCCTCCAGAGCGGGTCTGTAAAATTCCCAGCTTTTCAGAACCTCACCCTCGGGGATAGATACACTAACAAACTGATTTTCTCTTACAAATAGTACCGTAGCACCGGCTTTTTTGGCGACCTCTTGGATTCCGCTATTTCTGTAGCATCTTCGAGCCTCCTGGCAGGTTCTGTCGGCTACAATTACCTTTTTTGCACCGGCTGAAAAGCAAGCTTCGATGGCAGCTTTTACTATCAGTGGATGGGTATTGGCAGCGTACTCGACGCTTCTGTCCCAGCTCATGTTGGGCTTTATAAAAACAACATCCTCTTTGTTTATAAACCTTTTTATACCGCCGAGGAGTTCAATTGCTTTAATAGTCATCTGTTCAGGGTTTCCGTTTTTTACCAGTACCAGCTCTGGTATTCCGGATTCAGGTAAGAGATTGTTGAGGTTAAAGAAAACGCTTCCTGTTAGAAGCAAGGAGTTTTTGATGAAGTGTCTTCTATCCATAAAACCCCCATTTTTCTGTAAGATAAGTTTAAAAGTTATTTTATTCAAGAGTTTAATAAGTTGTTTGATGGGTTATCCCCGCGTTTTTACCCAGATTTAACGGTAGCTGTTTAGTTCTGATGGCGAACAGTTTTTAACAGGGATAAAAGGTTTGCTGTATCAGAAAGAAAAACTTTCGGAATTGCCCCAGTTTTATACCCCCAGGTTATGTTCAGCTATTGTTTTTATAGGATTTTCAATTAAGAATCGCTGATGTAATGAACGTATTTGGGTATATAAACTGTGATAATCAAAAATTTTCCTGCTCTGTTTTAGAGTAACATCGTAACCCTTAAGTATTTCAACAGTAATACTCCTAACAAAACATGTCATGGGTTTTATCATGATCGGGTTACTCTCTTGTATTTTAGTTATCATCAACAACCTGCTAAAAAATGGATTGTTTTTTTCTGGTTAGATAAATAAATTTGCGTGCAATTTTTTGATGAAGTGAGAAGTGGTATTTAATCGTATGAGAGCCAGGCATTTACATAAAATAAACTTAGAACAACCTGCAATAAAGATGGGGGTGATATTGGTAGAAGCGTACGCTTCTACCACCACATTGAGTATCTACCTTTCCCGGGGATAATAGCTATTATCCCCTTTTTTTATTTTCCCATTTTAACCGAAATAGCTCATTGAGCTTTGTGAGGTTACAATTAGGTGTTAACGAAAAGGGAAAGGGGGTAAAGAATGCAAGCTTTGGGTCGCCAGATTCTCGTAGAATTTTATGATTGTGATCCCAATGTCTTGAACGATGTAAATTTGATAGAGAAATATATGGTAGAAGCTTGTGATGTTGCTAATGCTACAATTGTAAAGACTGTAGTTCATAAGTTCAGTCCCTATGGTGTGAGTGGGGTTGTGGTCATTGCAGAGTCACATGTAGCCATACATACCTGGCCTGAATATAATTATGCCGCTGTTGATATTTTTACCTGCGGTGAGACTATTTCTCCTTGGACAATATATAAGTATCTTGAGAGCAAGTTGAAGTGCAAGAATTCCAGTATGATGGAGCTAAAGAGAGGTTTGTTTGATGATGCTTATCAGAAGATATATCATAAGCCTCATGAGGAAGAAGTTTGTGAAAGCAAATAATTAGGTGGGTATAAATATGGCAGTGTTTAAGATGCCAACTAAGTATTTTTTGGTTAGTGGTACTGCAGAGGGGATAACGGAGTTAAATTCTTTTGACAATGCACTTATAAATGCTGGCGTTGGAGATACCAATTTGGTTCGTCTAAGCAGTATTCTTCCTCCTCGATGTAGAGAAATAGATCCGATAAAGTTGCCCGAAGGTTCTCTGGTACCGATAGCATATTCAAAAATCACTTCTTCGAGACCAGGAGAAGTAATTTCGGCTGCTGTTGCAATAGGTATTCCAGAAGATGAAAACCTTGCCGGGTTGATAATGGAGTATGCTGCTAGAGAACCTCTCGAGGTCGTGGAGAGAAAAGTGAAAGAGATGGTTAGAGAAGGTTTCAGTTTCAGGGGTAAGAAGTTAAAGGAGATAAAATCAAT
>QNCQ01000175.1 GCA_003645825.1 Fidelibacterota bacterium | reverse complement strand
TATAGCTGATAGTCCATTCCCCAGAAAGAGAGTTTCCAAAATTGTCGTTTATACCCTTTATCTCCAAAGAATACTCTCTTCCAGGGTGAAGTGAAGTTGTTTTTAATTCCACTACAGTATTATTAAGCTCATCTACATCGGCATTTAAAATATCTACACCATCTCTGATTTTATAATTTGAAACATTCTCACCACTTTCTTCTTCTACGCCCCTGTTAAACCGGAGCTCAATTTCCGTACTATCAGGAACGTTTATATCAATCAGCTTTAGCCCGGGAGAAAATGAAACCTTAACTGCATCAGCAACTACTTTTCCCGTAGAATTACTGTACAATTTTACAACAACAGAATCACAATGCTTTATGGAATCGGACGTCAAAAAAATCCAGGGTTCCCCTTTTTCCTGCTGGTTGACAGTGATGTATTTTACCCTATCACCTATCCTGAGCTCATAGCAGACATCAGCAGAATTTTCAGCACTTTCAACCCATCTGGCAAATATTTCATACTTTCCAGTTTTAAATACCCTCATCCTCCATACAGCGTAATCCCCACCACCATTTCCAGAAGAAACAATATAATCTCCCTTATACCCCCCCAATTTTTTCTCCCAGCTGCCTCTATATTCAAATCCCCAAGAAGAATCATCAACAATTATGGTATTATGAGGCAAGTCTGCCTTTTGTTTAAACAAACCATTTCTAAGCTCATCAAAAACACTGGCCGGTATGTAGCTATAGTACCAGAGGACAAGTCCGTTCAGCCCTCTCTTTCTTATTTCACCCATCTGATAGTTCAACGAAGAAGAGCTACTATAAGATATCCCAGGATATATATAAAATCCCAGAGGAACAGAGCTAATTGTCATTTCAAGCTGGTTCTTGAAATCAGAATCGCTAACGTAAAGCATTGGTTCCAATATATCCACATAATTGCTATCTGCCCATGTATCCCACGCTTGTAGTTTTTCATGGTTAATCTGCATATAAGGCGGGGTCACTGCTGCTGAGACCACTATTTTGGGATTCTCACTTTTTACTGCCCTATAAATCTCTCTTGCTACATTAGTAGTCTGGCTCTCACGCCACTTTACCCACTCCATCCACTCGACGTCATTGATATCTATATTAATCGGATCACTACCCCCTGTCTCACTCATATACCTGCTCCTCGATATCTGAGAGTATGAAAACTCCAGCGATGGATACCTTATTCTATCAGTTTCAATCCCATCGAGGTCTGGATATTTGCGCGCCACCTCTGAAAAAAGTTCCTTCATAAAGTTAACCACGTCAGGGTGAGCAGGGTCTAACCAGAAAAATACTCCCCATCTATTCTTAATATACTTTCTACCATCTTTACTAATAGCTATCCAATCAGGATTTGAACTCAAAATAGGACCGGGATCAGAGGTGTCAGCTTCATTCCAGTGAACCATCAGGCCATATTCAAACCACGCAACAACCTCAAGCCCCCACTTATGCCCTATGGAAATTGAAGTTTCCAACGGATCCCAACCGGAAAACTCCGGTCTCTGCTTTGGACCACCTGCCGCTTCCACAACCTCGCTCGGATAAATCGCAGCTCCTTTATAATAAACATTAACATATACTCTGTTAAAACCCGCCCTGGCCAATTTATAAAACGCTTTTTCAATAGATTCTGGCCCATTAATCAAAACCTCTCTACCCATCCAAACACCACGAGACTCAACAACTCCCTGTGAACAGTCAAGACGAACTATCATTACTACTACTAAAAAAAGTGCGATAACTTTTGGCACACAAACTCTTAGCATAGACTGCCCCTATTTAAGCAGAATCATCTTATTCACTTCTACATGATTACCAACCTTCAGTCTACAAAAGTAAATTCCTGACGACAATTTTTCACCACTCAGCTCAAATTCATAAGTACCACCTTCTTGCTCTTCATTCACCAAAGTCACTATCAAATTTCCAAGAATGTCATATACGCTCAGCTCAACTCTCGATTTTTCCGAAATCCTATACGAAATAATTGTTCTTACATTAAATGGATTTGGATAATTGGGAAACAACTTGAAGGTATGGTCAAAATTAGTGTCGTTCAAATCAATGCCTACATCCCCCTTTGTAAAGATAAAAGCCTTTTTCGCTTCATAATCAATAACATACGCAATATTTTCTGCATCATTCAACGCAATATCTGCTGGAGCAAGAATCGGTGCTCCATCACTAACAGGAGTCGACTTACTATATTTACATGGGAACTCCTCTATTTCCATTGCAAACGTACCAACTATTGAAAATACCTTAACCCATCTTCTATTTGTGTCCGTTCCACAAACATATAGATTCCCGGACCTGTCGGCCGCTATACCGTAAGGCGTCCACGATAGAAAGGCCAGATCAGAAGCAAGATCCGTAACCCTTTGTCCTGAATAATCCTTTGGACTATTCTCTGTACCCCCTTTCCACACGGCAATGCCCCCACCTATGGTACCTGTACTATCACTATTTCTAGAAGTGTAAAAGGGTGTTTCAGGGTCCGTGTAGTCCGCACCCGGAATAGTTGCAATGTCTCTGATTATACTAATCCCTGTACCATCATGTCCACCCGGTTCAATAGGATGAAGATCCAGTGGCAAAATTGGAACCCAAAGGCCTCTGGAAGAAGTGGTATCGGTAAAATTGAAAACACGGATTGAAGTATGAAACGAAAGTCCAGAATAAATGAACTTATCCCTGGTCGCGGACAATCCCAAAATCCACGTACCATAGCCTGAACCCGAATACTGATTACACTGCTCCACATTCCCATCCAGATATTCATACATGATAGAGGTAGACGGCATAGGAGTACCTGGTTTTCTCGAAACAACATAAACAGTATCCCCTATACACGTTATCCCCCGAGTTGATTCCACATTCAAATCAGAATCAAAATCCACCATCAATTTAAAAACTGAATCCCCGAAACTTGCCTTGAATAATGCATTTTTAACCCTAGTGTCAATAGCAGAACTCGAAATAACCCATAAGTTCCCTTTATTATCTACATCACAAAGGTACGGACCCACCAGAGAATCAGGCAACGGAAACCTTATATCATATTCAGGCCTGTATACCCACCCTTGTGAATGCAAAGCAAGTATGTCCAGAAGACTTACTATAAAGATTGCAATTTTTTTACCCATCTTTCTCATTTTAATTCCCTCCCACTTCTCCAACTAATTTGAAAGAATTTTATTTATGGAAATTTCAAACCAATCATTTAAAACTAATCCGAGAAGGCCGTATACAACCCCATCATTCTTAAGAGCACTGGTGCATATTTGTACAACTTCTGTGGGCAAACGCAAAATATCCTTGCCAACTATGTCTTTTATCAACTTCACAAGCACAGGATTTTTATCCACTAACCTACCACAAAGCACAATCATTTCAGGGTTAATGGTGTTGATCAAATTAATACAAACAGCACCTATTAAAATTCCCAACTCTCTAAAAACCTCATTAGCCAGCTCATCGTTCTTATCTGCCGCTTTTATAATGTTTTCAATGTTGACTGTTTCCTTTTTTAGCTCTGTCCTGTATCCCTCATCTATAGCCTTCTTTACCATTGAAACTATTGAATTCTCTGAGACAATATCACCAAAATCACGTTGGTTATTGAACAACACCGGAAAATTCTTTTTTGATCGTATAAAAAAACCCACTTCGTTATATCCAACTTCGCCAGCACTGCCAGAAATCCCTCTTATGAGTTTTCCATCCACCACTATCCCAGAACCAATTCCATCTCCGATATATAGGCAAATAAGATTTTTTACTCCTCTCCCACACCCATAGACGCATTCACCTATAGTCATAGCCTTTACATCATTTTCTATATAAGTCGGAACCCCATATCGTTCCTCAAACACTCTTTTTACCGGCAAGTTGTCCCATCCTTTCAACGTATCAGCCAATTTCAAACTTCCTTCCAGATAATTTATCAACCCTGGGATACCTACAGCAATAGCAGCCTTTTTAGCTAGTTTAAAAGGCTTTTCCTCTATCAAACTATCGATTACGTTAAATATCTTAGCTAAAACATTTTTCCAGCTGGTATTAAAATCATAATAAACATATTTATCTTTTATCATCTCAGCTTCAAGGTTAAAAACGGCCACTCTGGAAAAAGACCTCTTAATCTCTATAGCCAGAATGATACCAAAATCAGGATTTAACTTTACGAGAGTCGGCTTCTTACCACCTTTTACCGAAGAGTTTCCTTTACCTACTTCTTTTATGTACCCCTCTCTAAGGAGTCTGTATGTTATTTCTGAAACGGTTGTTTTGGATAAATCAAGCTTTTTTGAAATACTGATTCGGGAAATAGGACCTTCCTTGCGAATCAAATTCAAAACCTTCTGCTCGTTTACCTCCTTTATAAAGTTTCTATCTCCCTTTAACTTACCCAAAGCATCCTGATTGCTAACTATCATTTTAATCTCAAATAAGGTCACTGGACAAACTAATATAAAGAACAAAAAATACAAAGTCAAGCCCACCACAAGGGTTTGTTAAATTTTCTGTTGAAATTTTGAATAGAAATAAGAAAGGTACCCCCAATCAACTATGGAAAGGAGGTACCCATATCTTATTTACCTCTAAAAACCAATATAACTCTCAGCAATTTCATTATGCAAGTGTTTTCTATGGTTAAACCAAAATTTATTGAAATTCTGAAGGAATCTTTAGAAGAAGAGCTGATTGTTCAGAGGGATAAAGTCATAGGTAATAGACCCTATCAGAGGTC
>QNCQ01000174.1 GCA_003645825.1 Fidelibacterota bacterium | reverse complement strand
TAATTAGAAAATGCCGATTTTTCTAACGATAAAAATAGTTAAGGGAATATGTGTAGGACTTTAAATTGTTTGAAAGAAACTAAACCAGAGAGTAGCGATAAAGGAAAATGGTTTTATTCAAAAGGTCTGGAAAAGGTAGCTGTTAAAGAAACCTCTATCTCAAAGGTTAATGGTGAAAAGGGGAAATTGATTTATAGAGGAATAGACATTACCGAGCTTGTTGAAAAGTCCTGCTTTGAAGAGGTCGCTTTTCTAATATACAATGGCCATCTACCGACCAGGGAAGAATACAGGGAATTTTGCAAACAGCTAAAAAATTTTGGCTTCATCAATGAAAAACTGATCGATTTTATCAGAACGATCAAAGACATAGAAGATTACATGGATATATTGAAGATAGTTGTCTCTTATATAGGTTCTTTTGATAAGAGTGACGGGAAACTCCTGAACAAAGCTCTAAAATTGGTTGCGATGATGCCCGTTATCCTGAGTTTCGCATACAGGATTAAAAATGCACTTGAACTTATTTTCCCTGATGAGAGTTTATCTCACGCTGGAAATCTTTACTATATGTTTACCGGGGAGAAACCTGATGAAGTAGTGGAGAGAATTCTTGATGCTGCACTGATTCTCCACGCTGAGCAAGGGATGAACGCATCAACTTTTTCTGCTCTTGTGATATCTTCCACGATGACGGACATTTATTCTGCTATTTCAGGTGCGTTAGGATGTTTGAAAGGCCCTCTGCATGGTGGGGCGAACAGAGAAGTCCTGGACATGTTTGACAAGATAGGCTCCCCGAAGAATGTGAAGAAATATGTTGAGGACGCCATAGCAAAAAAGAAGAAGATAATGGGGTTTGGCCATAGGGTTTATAAAACTTTTGATCCGAGAGCATTGATACTGAAGAAGTTTGCAATGGAGCTTCAGGGGAAATATAATTCTCCTTATCTTGAAATAGCGCTGGAAATGGAAAAAGAGGTTCTGGATAAGCTGGGGAAGAAATCAATTTATCCAAATGTTGATTTTTATTCCGGCATTGTTTATGACATGATAGGCTTCCCTCGCGAAGTTTTTACCTCACTTTTTGCTGTTTCCCGAGTGGTCGGATGGACTGCTCATATTATAGAGTACCGTTGTGAGAATAGAATTTTTCGCCCCACTTCGATTTACACAGGTCCTACAGAGCTTAAATATATACCGTTTGAAGAGAGGTGATAATGGGAAAAACTCTTATAGAGAAAATTATCTCAGAAAACGTGGGAAGGGATGTTGCCTCGGGGGAAATAGTGCTTGTTAGACCTGATATCGCTTTTGTTCAGGATGGAACTGGCCCTCTGATGATTAATGAATTTCAAAACATGCAATTCAAGGAAATAAAAGCACATAAAACATTCTTATTCTGTGACCACGCATTTCCGAGCCCTAGAAAGGAACTTTCAAATACACAAAAACAGATGTTTAAATTCGCAGAAAAATATAACTCAAAAATTTTTTACGCATGCGAGGGTATAAGCCATCAGATTATTTATGAAAATTATGCAGTTCCTGGAAATATAATAACTGGTGCGGACTCCCACACCTGCAGTCTGGGATGTCTCGGATGTCTGGCTACGGGTATGGGTTCCACAGATGTAGCCATTGCCTTTGGCCTCGGAAAGGTCTGGATGAAAGTACCAGAGACCATTAAAGTTAAGCTCGAGAAAACTCTAAAGACGGGAGTTACTGCTAAGGATGTTATTCTGTGTTTTATCGGTAAAATAGGTGCAGATGGAGCCATCTATAAGGCACTGGAGTTCACAGGGAGCTTCATTAAAAATACCACTATGGAAGAAAGATTTACTCTTTGCAATATGGCCGTTGAATGTGGCGCAAAAACTGGGATTGTACCTCCCGATGAGATTACTTTAAAGTTCTTAAAAGAAAGGAACCGTGAGGTAGACATTTCATCACTTACTCCTGATGAAAATGCAGAATATAGCCAGATGATAGAGATTGATGTTTCGGAAATAGAGCCAGTTGTTGCTTGCCCTCATAGAGTCGATAACATTAAAAAGGTTAAAGAGCTGGATAAGGTAAAAGTTGATCAGGTATTTATTGGTACCTGCACGAATGGAAGAATATCTGACTTAAGAATGGCTGCTGAGGTTATCAAACGACAGAAAAAATCATCGTGGGTAAAGTTTATTGTTGTTCCAGCATCCAAGGAAGTATATAAGCAAGCTATAAAAGAAGGCCTGATTGATATTTTTCTTGATTTTGGCGCTATGGTACTACCACCTGGATGTGGACCGTGTGTTGGTACTCATGAAGGAGTACTCGCGGATGGAGAGGTTGCATTATCAACTCAAAACAGAAACTTCAAAGGTAGAATGGGCAATCCCAATTCAGAAATATATTTGGCTTCTCCATTGACAGCTGCAGCCTCAGCTATAACAGGGTACATAACTGACCCAAGGGAGTTTCTATAAAAAGAGGGATAACAATGATATTAAAAGGTAGAGTTTGGAAATTCGGAGATTCTATTTCAACTGACGATATAACACCAGGTAGATTCTTTCATTTAAGGTCTAATTTACCAGAACTTGCCAAGCACACTCTTGAAGATGTAAGAGAAGATTTCGCTAAGAACGTTAAAAAGAATGATATAATAGTCGCAGGGAAAAACTTTGGGCTCGGTTCTTCCCGTGAACATGCCGCAAGAGTTTTCAAAGTCCTTGGTGTCTCGTGCATTATTGCAAAATCATTTGCAAGAATATTTTTCAGAAACTGTATAAATATAGGAATGCCACTTATTGAATTGAAAGAGGTAGATAAGATAAATGATGGAGATATTTTAGAAATTGAACTGGAGAACGGTATTATAAAAAATCAAACATCGAGTGAGTCATATAAATTTCTTCAGTTACCAACCTTCGTACTCAACATTGTAAAACACGGTGGTATAGAAGAAGTTATAAGAAAATTTGGGAATATAGAAGTTTAAAAAGCTATAAAGAAAATATTGTTTCCATCAAATATCTTTTCTTCATTTTATAATTCAATAATTCTTCCAAATGCTTATCCCCTCTAACATTTCCCTTTATCCAATTTCATTTATCTTCTAATCTCTTTAGCATCTCGAGCTCCTAAACTAACTACCAAACTACATATCCTATACACAATTTTCATTCAAATCCACAGCCAGGCCCCAAATTCCACGTTTGCAGTACCT
This sequence comes from Fidelibacterota bacterium, assembly GCA_003645825.1. Lineage (GTDB taxonomy): Bacteria > Fidelibacterota > UBA2242 > UBA2242 > B5-G15 > B5-G15. The sequence continues at coordinate 1,582 of QNCQ01000174.1, read as the reverse complement.
CCAATATAATGATAACTACCCTTTAGGCTCTTTAAACACATCATTCAAGTACTAGCGGAGGCGGAGGGACTCGAACCCCCAAGGGCTAACGCCCGGCGGTTTTCAAGACCGCTGCCTTACCAGTTAGGTCTACGCCTCCGTTTTCAAATTTGCACGCAAATTTATACAAAAATCATCCGGCAATCAATACGTTCTTCTCATTCTCTATACATTTCATCAACTACATCAGCAAAATGCTCCAGAACAACTCTTCTCCTAACTTTCAGCGATGGAGTAAGCTCATTTTCCTCCATTGTAAGATCACGAGGAAGTATCCTGAATTTCTTTACCCTCTCAAAATTTGAAAATCTCTCGGTTCGCCTTTCGATCTCCTTTGAGATAAACTCCACGAGTCTTTCATCCCTTACAAATCTTTCGTAAGGTTCCATCTCAACCCCATTTTCCAGAGCCCAGCCTCTAATATTCTCTCTATCAAGGACTATGAGAGCTGAAATGAACTTTCTCCCATCACCGACCAGAATAGCTTCGGCAATATAGGGACTCTGCTTTATAGCATCTTCCACCGGCTGTGGAGCCACATTCTTGCCTCCTGCTGTAACTATAATGTTTTTCTTTCTATCGGTAATAAACAAAAAACCTCCTTCATCAAGATAGCCAATATCTCCCGTATGAAAAAAACCTTCTCCATCAATAACTTCTCTAGTCGCTTCTTCATTCTTATAATATCCTTTCATTACCTGTCCGCCCTTCACAAGTATTTCCCCATCCCTGGCAATCTTTATTTCTGTACCTGGAATTGCCTTCCCCACGGAACCCAACCTTACTCTACCCGGACCATTTAAAGTCAAAACAGGAGCGGTCTCGGTCAATCCATACCCCTCATATATCTTCATACCGGCAGCCCAGAAAAACTCCGCGATCTCTTTTGATAACGGAGCTCCGCCAGATATGAACCTTTCAAGCTTTCCTCCTGTAAACTCCCTGAGTTTGCTAAAAACCAGTTTATCAGCAACAGACAATTTAAACCTTTCAAGTGCATTCAGTTTAGCTCCCCCAACCTCTTTTTTAATACGTAACTTTCCGGCTCTCACTGACCAGTGGAAAATTTTCTTCTTTAACCTGCTGGCACTCTCTATATTCGTTAGAACACCCGAATAAATCTTTTCAAAAAGCCTTGGTACACTCACAAGAATTGTGGGAGAAACCTCTTTCATATTCTCTACAATCTTCTCCAGACTCTCCGCAAAGGCTATACTTGCACCACACAGAAGAGGGGTATAATACCCTCCCATTCTTTCAAGAACATGGCTCAAAGGCAAAAACGACAAAAATCTATCCTCAGGAACAATTTTAACTATTTTGGTACTATTCAAAATGTCGAACACAAAATTTCGGTGAGTAAGCATAACTCCCTTTGGCTTTCCAGTCGTTCCCGAAGTGTAGTTTATACACACAAGATCGTCGGGGCTTACCTCCTTCATAAGGCTGGTGAACGTAGCTAAACTATCCTCGTTTATCCTATCGGCATCTTTAATTAAATCTTGAAAGAAAACCACTCCGTCTGTCTGAAACTGTTCAAACG
>QNCQ01000173.1 GCA_003645825.1 Fidelibacterota bacterium | reverse complement strand
TAGGAGGACATTAACTATGAAGCGGTTAGGTTTGTTGTTTGTCCCTATCGTTTTCGTTCTAAGTTTTTGTAGGAGGTACAGTAAAATGGAAGTAGAGGCAAAAAATTATGTGGATAGTTTAGCTTCGGTAGTAGAGCCCATTTACAAAGCGGCTAATCTGGCATACTGGTATGCTACTGCAACGGGAAAGTAAAAGTACTATGATGAATATTCCAGGTACGAACGTGAAATAAAAAAAATATTTTCTAGCAGAAAAGATTTTGCGTGGATCAAATCGTTTAAAGAAGACAGGCGTATTAAAGATCCCGTTCTTAGGAGAGTTTTTGAAGTTCTTTATAATGACTTCTTATTAAACCAGGCAGATACAACGTTTCTGAGAAGGATAACGGAGCTTTCAACCCGTGTTGAAAAAAAGTTCAATACTTTTAGAGGCGAAATTGATGGGAAAAAAGTTTCCATGAATGAAGTAAAAAGAATACTTCGTACTTCTAATGATACAGAACTCAGACGCAAGGCGTGGGTGGCATCGAAGCAGGTTGGAGAGGTGGTCGTTGACGATTTGCTTGAGCTTGTAAGGCTGAGAAATGAGCTTGCGTGCTCGCTTGGGTTTCCAGATTATCACACTTTGAAGCTGTATGTTCAGGAGTTTAAGCCTGAGGAACTCGATAGACTTTTTGATAGGCTGGATGAAGTAACTCGCGAACCATTCGCTCGGATAAAGGCTGAGATAGATAGTATATTGGCAGCCAGATTTGGCGTTGAAGAAGAAGAGCTTAGACCATATCATTACTCTGATCCTTTCTTCCAGGAAGCTCCCAATATCTACACTATAAGTCTTGACAGATACTATAAGGATGCAAACGTAGCGGAGCTCGTTTCCGACTTTTACAAAAGTATGGGGATTGATGTCCAGCCCATAATTGAGAGAAGTGATTTGTATGAAAGAGAAGGAAAATATCCTCACGCGTACTGTACGAATATTGACAGAAAGGGCGACATAAGAGTTATGGTAAACTTGAAACCTACAGAGCAGTGGGTTGAAACAATGTTACACGAGCTGGGACATGCAATTTATGAGGTTTATATCGATCCAACTCTGCCATTCTTTTTAAGAGATCCTGCACATTCGTTTACTACTGAGGCTGTCGCAATGTTTTTTGGGAGACTGAGCAAGAATCCAGAGTGGATGAGAGAGATGTTGAATCTGAGTGAACAGGAGACAGAGAAAATAAGAAGCGTTGTGGAAAAGACATTGACGATGGAACAGCTTATTTTCGCCAGATGGGCACAGGTAATGTACAGATTTGAAAAAGCTCTCTACAAGGACCCAGATGCAGATCTGAACGAACTCTGGTGGGATCTTGTTGAGAAATACCAGAAAGTCCGGCGAATAGACGGTAGAGATAAACCTGATTGGGCCACCAAAATTCATATTTGTTCTTATCCTGTGTATTATCATAATTACATGCTTGGAGAGCTGCTGGCGAGTCAATTTCTTTTTACCATTATGGAAGAAGAAGGGGTCGATAAAATTAAGGATTTGCGGTTTGCGGGAAACATAAAAATGGGGAAATATTTTGTAAATAGAGTTTTCAGGCCAGGGAAGAAGTACCGTTGGGATAGGTTTGTGGAATATGCTACTGGAGAGAGCTTGAATCCGGAGTATTTCGTGAAGCAGTTTTGTAGATAGTAAGAATTTAGTTTATAAAAAAGTTTTTATTTGCAGGGTTTATGGTAATTGTTTGTCTGTTGGTTGTTACATGAAATAACCACTGATAAATATCAGGCCTTTGAGGGGAATATATGAAAATATAAGAGCCCATCTGTATGGAGAGCTTTATTGGCGTAGCAAACTGGATTGGTCGAGGGATTATATTAAAATTCTGCGAAAGAACGTTTTCAATGAGGCCAATCGAAGGTTTAAAGTAGCTTTCATTCAGGACATCGGGTATGGCCATTTTAAGTGCTGCGTATCTTACTTCTGTGAGCATAAGCTGATTGAAAAGAACATCCATTCTTTTCTGCATCCCGGTTATATCAAGATGGGTAAGAAGATTTATTCTTTCTGGAGCAATTTTTAGATTGGTGAATTGTATATTTTCGGGTAGTATTACTTCAGTGGTTAAAGCCCTTCCAGGGAGTACGGGTTTCCCGATGGAAATATCTACATAGTTATTTTTCTGGGCGGTTAATCGGATGGATTCCACCTCTACAGATCTGGTCCCCGTATTATATATATGGACAAGGAGCTTAGGGGGCTCTGTGTTTGCAATCAATCTGTATTTGATATTTATGAGCTTCTTGTATTCCAGTTCGAGAAGTGAGTCACCGTTTTCCTCTTGACAGTATAATTGATTGTATTGGGAAAGTTTACTTCTATGGGAGTTCATAAGGGAATCAAGTTGAGCCTGTATCCTCATCAGGATGTATTCTTTATAAGTATTGTTAGCTTTTAACTTTTCGAGATGTTCAAATGCCTTTTTATCAATTATGAGCATTTTCAGGGCCTTCGTTTCACTCACGATACTTTCGGGAACAACTATTTCTACGTTTGAAATGCTGCTACAGGCATTAAACCCAAGTAGGTTAAATAGCACGGAGACTACTGTTATCAGTTTGATCAGTCGTTTCTGTTTCATATTACAAGCGCCACGAGCTGCGACCAGAGTTTGATAATAAGCTTATTTTCATGAGTCAGTTTAAAAGTTCCTTTTTCGTAATCGAAGACAGCCACTGCTTTTTGCGCAGCCGTATTTATAACGGGAATTGCAATAGCAGCTTCTGTTTTCAGCAGGTCCCATATTTTTCGCACGTCACGTAGGTGTTTTTCACCCTCTTCAAGGGTCAAAATTTCTTTTTCAAGAAGTGAATTTACCGCCAAGCTGTTTCTGTTAAAAGGGTGATCGAACTCTGACGGAGGTATGTTCAGATTGTCTGAAGCAAAAAGTACGCATCTTAACCAGGCCTCATCATCTGATGGAATGTATATTCTCGGGTATCTAAAATGGAAACTATCCTTTAACCAGTTTATAAGAAGAAGCCTTTTCTTACTTTTATCTTCCTCGGGTACTATTTTATCTCTCATTAGTTCTATAATGTTACTCAGTACGTGGGATATTTTCGAGAGGTTAATTGCTTCACCTGTGCAGACTAAGATATGCATACAGCTGAAGGAGCCGAGGATAGCCTCCGGGATTATGGTGAAGTGAAAAGTCTGTCCCGTTTGTAAGTGCTGAATAAATGTTTCTACCTCTAAACTTTTCTTTGCGCTGTCGTATTTTTCGAAGAACGTTTCCGGAACTCCATATTGTACCAGTAAGTTCAAGCTTTTGCCTGTCAAATTGGAGGAGGATTCAGGGAATATGTTATCAAGAGAAGGGGTCACTTCCTCGATAACATCACCAGGGTCAGTTTTAATGTGACCAATTAGATCTGTAGAGCTTACTGCATTTACAAGTTCTGTAGAGGTTTTCATGGTGTCAAGATAAACCTGATTTGAGATGATCTCTTTAAGATAAAGTGTAAGCAACGATGGTATTTTTATAGTTGATGGAGTGGGAGCTCGGCCATCTACAGGACTGTCCAGAATGAGGATTGCTACCGGCGTTCTCTGATGCCCTAGAACAGAAAAGAGAAGATCATTTTCATGCCACTGATCCTTTCTAACCTTTATAGGAATTGCTATTTCAACGCCATCGCTAATAAGATTCCTTGCTTCATTGTCCCTCCATGGGAGATAAACAAAGTTCCCCATAGCCCACTTATTTACCGCATTACTCAGGAGGATTCTTCTCATGTTAATTGCCTTCGGTGCATTCAGTCTATTTATATAATCACCGTGCAGAGGAAAGTTAGAGAAAACTTTCTTGACAACAAGGAATCTGTCAATGAGTTGCAGGATAACTTTATTCCACCCCAAGCTTTTAAATGCGTTCACGATCTGGTTTACCCTAGTGTTGAAGTCCGTTTCTTTAGATATTTCGAGCAGTTCTTTTTCCAATACAGTTAGGTTTTCAAGGGTGTTGAGTGTGTTCATTTCTCCTCTACCAATTTTTCATAGTTCCAAAAAACACGTGATACCCTTGCTCTGGCTTCTCGGTAGTAGAAAGCGATAGGACCAACCCACGATATGGTGGCTGTCTTGTATCCCTGATCTTTCATACCCCTCAGACCTCTCTTGAGTGGTATAGAATCAATTTCCCTCCCTCTAAAGGATACATTTGCACCCATGGGCCCAAACATCCGAGTTTTTTATTGTTGCCATTGTAGGCGGAATATGCAATGATTGAATGCCTTTTTTTGCAATGTGGATGGCAATAGGATCTAATCTGCTTGAATTCTTGGCTTCGTAGATCCACAGGGAAAAGCTTTCTTCTATGAATTGAAAAAGTGTTTTCGGCTCCTCTTTATCTATTATTCTTTTTATCCGTATACCATGCTTCTCAAGCAACTTTTTCTCTTCGCCCCGTGTGTTGAAATCCTGTGTTTCTAGACTAGCTGTCAAGTTTACATTGTTCCTTCTTTTCTGATGTCTAGGATCAACCCCAGGAGTGAGGTAGTTAGGGAAGCTATCGAATATCCTAATCGAGCCGGCGTTATTTTTTATCAGGAGGTCTTCCATATATCTGAAAAATTCCATGGTTCTTTCGGTGAGATTCCTGAAGTCTTTCATTACAAAGAGTTTTGTCCAGTCTGTTTTCTTCTCCTGAATTTCTCTTACAAGCCCAGAGGAGAAACCTATTATCCTGCCACCCTCAGTTACCTTAACGTTAAGTTCTGCGGGAAATGAGAGTTCAAGAAAAATATTTTCGTA
>QNCQ01000172.1 GCA_003645825.1 Fidelibacterota bacterium | reverse complement strand
TCCACCAGTTGAGACTCGCAACAGGGAAGCGAATTAACTCTGCTGGAGAAGACCCTGCAGGATACCAATTAGCCAGGACTCTGGAAAGAAGAAGAAGGGGGCTTGAAGTTGCTCTGCAAAATGTAAACAACGCCCAGAACATACTGAACATTGCAGAAGGGGGCTATCAAAACATTATGGAAATACTTCAGACTCTCAAAGAAAAAGCAACCCAAGCAGCCGATCACAGCCTTTCAAGTTCCCAAAGAGATGCGATTCAGCAACAGGTAACAGCTCTCATTTCGGAAATCGATGACATCGTTAACGAGACAACTTTCAACGACTCCACACTTATTGTGGTTCTTACAACGGTAAATTCCACACCGGTGAGGGAGCGGCTGACGAACTATCAATCAGTCTTCACGATGCAGATTCGGCAGCTCTCCAAATCAACAACATAAGTGTTGCCACAGCAGCAAGCGCAAGTGCAGCAATTTCCACACTATCCCAAGCAATCGACAATCTCGCCAGCTTTATACAGGATGTTGGAGAATACAAAGTAAGATTAGCAGCAAAAGAAAACATGTTATCTGTTGCTATCACCAACACAGAATCAGTGCGAAGCACCATTGAAGACGCAGACTTTGCAAGAGAACAGATGGAGCGATTGAAACTACAAATCCTCCAGCAAACAGCGGCAGCCTCTCTAACTCAGGCAAACACTGCTCCTCAAATAGTCCTTTCACTATTCAGATAAAGCTACTATCTTACAAGGGTAGTGGCTTTTGAAATTTGACATGAGAGGAGGGTTCAAAATGTCTAACGGGATAATGAGCATAAAGGAGGTTGCCAACTACCTGAAAATAAAGGAGCAAACGGTCTACCGACTTGTTCAGCAAGGAAAAATCCCGGCCCTGAAAATTGGGGGACAATGGAAGATAAAGAAAGAACATATCGACCGGCTTTTCGATGAAATACTGGCTGAAAAACTTAAGGAAATCAAGAAAAAATAGTTCAGGTAGTGTAAAGAAGAGAAACCCTCTTGCCTGTAGGGTAAGAGGGTTTCTAATTTGTAAACATCACTGATAACTATGAAGATTTTAACTTTAAACTCCCATGAAGCCGCCGTTTACCTTCTCTCACAACTTGGTTATCCTATGGATGTGATAGATTTCCTCCCAGGCCGCTACACCAGAAGCTGGGATAAACGAATCCGCCCCATCCCCTCAAACGTACAAATCATAACTTTAGAAGAAGCACACAAAAGAAAATATGATGTCGCAATAACCCATAGTATAACAGATCTCCTCGATATCAAAAATATAGACGTCCCAAAAATCCTAAGAATCAACGTATCCCTCACCGGCTATATTTCCCAAGAAGGAAACCGAGTAGATCCAAACACAGTCAGACATGTATTAAAAATCTACCTAAGGAAAACAAAAACTACAGTGGTCGCTATATCCCAAATGAAAGCAAAAACGTGGGGGATAGAAGATTACATCGTAATCCCCAATTTTGTGGATGTAGACTTTTTCAACGGGTATACAGGAGAGATCTCTTCAGGGCTGAGAGTAGTAAACCAGATCATAAACAAAAGTAAAATCCTTGACATCGAATTCTTTGTAAAAATGATAGAAGGTCTACCCTTTAGAATCGTGGGGCATAATCCGGATCTGCCGGGAGTAAAAGCCGCCAGCAACATATACGAACTAAGAGAGCTGTACAGAAAATACCGCTTTTACGTTCACACTGCCCGCTATGACTACGAAGATGGTTACAATAACGCATCACTCGAAGCAATGGCAACAGGTATGCCTGTTATATGTAACGAGCACCCTACAGCTCCAATAATCGATGGAATAAACGGATTTATTTCCAGTGATCCATATGAATTAAAGCAAAAGGCCTTAGCTCTCTTGAAAGACAAAGAACTGGCGAAGAAATTAGGGAAAAACGCCAGAGAATATGTAAAAGAACATTTTTCCTTCGCTAAATTTAAGACAGGCTGGGAAAAGGCCTTTGAAATCGCCCTCAAAAACACCCACAATTATTAAATTTTTCACAATATTATAAATATATAAGAAAATTTCCCCATTATTAGAAAATGTTGAGGATTTTTTCTGAGCAATGACACCTCTACTTAGTTTCTGAGCCCATTTTCTAAAAACTAGCCCCTCGGTCCCCGATAAAATCAGTAGAGTTAATTGAAAGATTCTCGGGATTGAGGGTGGCAATCTCGAGAAAAAATCAAACCACCCGAAACAGCAGGGAAGCTAAAAAAACAGGGAGGTTTCTATGAGCGAACTAATGAAAATCGCTGCCAACATTCAAGCGATGTGGGCGTACCAATCTCTTTCTGATATAAACAAAGAGATTGGGGTACGCCAGCTACGTCTCTCAACAGGTAGGAAAATCAACTCTACTGAGGAAGACCCCGCAGGGTACCAGTTAGCAAGAACACTGGAAAGAAGAAGAAGAGGACTCGAAGTTGCGCTTCAGAACGTCAGCAATGCCCAAAACATTTTGAACGTTGCGGAAGGCGGGTATCAGAATATTATGGATATTCTCCAAACCTTGAAAGAAAAAGCTACTCAGGCAGCTGATTACTCACTATCTTCTTCTCAGAGAGAAGCCATTCAAGACCAGGTAACAGCTCTGATTTCAGAAATTGATGATATCGTCTCCGAAACCACATTTAACACTTACAATCTGATCGACGGATCATACAACGGTAAATTCCACACCGGCGAGGGAGCGGCTGACGAACTATCAATCAGTCTTCACGACGCAGATTCGGCAGCTCTCCAAATTAACAACATAAGTGTCGCCACAGCAGCAAGCGCAAGTGCGGCAATTTCCACACTATCCCAAGCAATCGACAATCTCGCCGGTTGGATACAGGATGTCGGAGAATACAAAGTAAGACTCTCCTCCAAAGAGCAAACACTCTCAGTTGCAATCACCAACACCGAAGCAGTAAGAAGTATGATAGAAGATGCGGACTTCGCCCGGGAACAGATGGAATTGATGAAGCTGCAAATCTTACAGCAAACAGCCGTTTCTTCCTATGTACAGGCGAATGTCTCACCGCAACTTGTACTGTCACTCTTTAGATAACATATGGCGGTAAGGCAGGAAAAAGAGAGCAAGAGGAGGGAAATAAATTCCCTCCTCTTTGCTGTTTTGTGAAAGGCTGAAAGTTCTAACTTATGTAAAGAAACAATGGTCTGAGAGCCAGAAAGTTAGGCATTGACAAAAAGATAACTGGGATAAGAACCGTGGCACAGTTATTGAACAACTATAGGAGGTATTTTGAATATGACAGGGTTTAGTATGACGAAGGTAAAAAACTCGAAGATAAAGAATACGAATCCATACCTTGTACAAAAGATAATGACAGCTTCACCTGAGGAGCTTGTTGACTACGTCTATGATTTTGCAATAAGAGCATGCAAAACCAAAAACAGAGTAAAAGCCTGTGAAGCCATCCAGACATTGATCAACTCCCTGAATTTTGACGAAAAGGAGACTGCCACAACTTTTTATAGGGTTTACAGATACATACTAAAGCAAATCCACGAGGGAAATTTCACAGAAGCGGAACAGTTTCTAACTGAGCTTAGAAAAACCTGGGCGAAGGCAATGAAAATCAAAATCGATTAGGAGAACAAAAATGGATATTACGTCCATTTTTGATTCAAAATACAACATTGACTATCTCGTCGAAATTTACATGGCCCAGGAGTCTAAGCCCAAACAACAGCTTGAAGAGCAAAAAGAAACTCTAAACGAAAAAAAGAACGTCCTAAGCGAACTTGACTCAAAGCTGTCATCCTTAAAAAGCGTGGTGGACAGGCTAACAGACCCGATAACGAACTACTTTGCAACCAAAACTGCAACAAGTAGCGACTCGGATACACTCACTGCAACGGCAGGAGCAAGCGCTTCAGCGGGAACCCACTCAATAACAATACAGCGATTAGCATCTTCCGATACCAGAGTATCAAAGCAATTTAACGACTCTGACTCCAGCTTTACCAGTTTTACAACGGATCAGACCTTCTATATTGAGGTAGCTCACCCAACTGATTCCGATTCTAATAACAGGGTGTCTATTGAGGTAACCATCAGCTCAAGCGTTTTTTCTCAGAACGATGACGATGTCCTTGCTGAAATTGCCGACGCCATAAACACTGCCATGTCCAATGCTGTTCAGGACGAAACAATAGATAACGACGAGGTTGTACACGCATCTGTCGTCACCGAAGAAACAGGCAAGTCAAGACTTGTGCTGAAATCCGAAAACTCTGGTTACACCTACAGGATGGATTTCACAGATAGCAGTGATGGACTTCTTACCTTCCTTGAGGTAAATAGCTCAAGCCAGACAAGTGGGACATCAGGTGGATGGGTAACGTATGTTGGCACAGGTCCCACTGACAGCGAGCTTAATTCTAAGTTCGTCCTCGATGGGCTTACCTTCTATCGGGACAGTAACCATGTCACCGATGCCCTAACAGGAATTACCCTTGACCTCCTTGATACAACTTCATCCCCTGTAACTGTAACAATTACAGCGGACACTGAATCTGTAAAAGAAGAAATCCAGGATTTCATAGATGCCTACAACGACGTCATAGACTTTCTTAAAGAAAACACACAAATAGACCCGGATACATACGAGAGAGGACTCCTGACTGATGAACTCACTTATAAAAATATAATTTACGACTTGAGAAATTATGTAATCAGCACTGTTACAGGAGTCTCAAACAGCGATTATTCAGAGATTTTTGACATAGGCATAGAGCCTGATGAAGAGGGTAAACTATCAATAG
>QNCQ01000171.1 GCA_003645825.1 Fidelibacterota bacterium | reverse complement strand
GATCCTTGGTAAATACGTCCATTGGAAATTCGTATTCAGTGGGCCAGGTTAAAGGATCAAGACTTACAGGTTGAATATATCTACATCTGTACCTTCCATACTCAAAACCACCGCCTTCTTCGAGCTCATTCTCTCCAACGAACTTAGTAGTGTATACGAAATAGTACGGCACCTTTCCTGTGATGTCAAATGATAGAGTGTAGATTCCATCTCCATCAGAATCTTGATATCTTAGGTCCGGATGTAAACCATTTGCTGTGCTATACCCCAGTAAGTGCTCAAACCACTTATCTTGAAATCTGAAGTACAATGTATCGGTTGCCGGGTTAAAAAGTGGTGCTTCTCTCATATCCATTGTAAAGGTGACATGAATTGTATGTCCTTCTGGTATAATTCCTTCAAATGGTAGATCCATATAACTTTCGAGAGGTAGCTCCTGGGGCTGTGAGGTGTTTCCCTCAAAAATGAACTTTCTATTACCGCCGCCATGTGTAGCTGGTACTTCCCAGCCCCACCAGTCTTCGATATAAGGATTTTCCTGTTGTAGTTGAGCCAAATGATCAGCGTCGAGCTTAATAAAGTATTTGTATTCCTGAATAGAGTTTACAGGAGCTGTCACCTCTGCCAGGAGTTCGAAAATGCTTGTACCAGGTATCCTTGTCATTATACAATTCTGCCGATCTGCATCACTCCAGCCATTAAAAGAACCTCTTACCTGTACAGAATCTTTCAGAGCGGAGTCAAAAATTCCCAGATCTTCGTATGCAGACATATCACATCTAAAGTAAACATATGCAGTTACTATTTCTCCCACTATTTCAGGTAATTCATAAGTCAAAACCTGAGGATTGTTGTTTACCATCTTGAACTGGAGATTAGGTCCTTCAATTAACCAATTTCCTTTGTCATCCTGGGCACCCCACTCCCAGGTATGTATTGAATCCATATCAGTTTCTGGCATTAAATCTACGGTAAGGGTCCATACGTGATCACCGGCAACGAGGTCGCCGTGAGTTCCATCGTCATACATTTGTTGTGTTGCACCGCCATCCCACGTTTCATCGTATTCGCCAGTTGTTTTGTTCCAGCTTCCTTTGAGGTAGCAACCGTCAATGTAATTACCATCTTTAGTGTCATCAATAATGAAGGTTATTGGAACAGGGGTTCTTGGATAAATCAGAAGCTGAGGCTCATCCGTTAAAAGCAGAAATTCGGGATTGTCACCGGAAATTAGCCAGTTTCCATCTCCATCTTCCATGCCATATGACCATATATTCATTCCTGCATCTACAACAAGTTCAACTGTTAATGTCCACTCATGATCTCCTGCAACAAGATCACCATGAGTTCCATCATCATACATTGGTTCGGTTGCTCCACCATCCCAACCTGGATCAAATTGACCTGTCTCTTTGTTCCAGCTACCTTTTAGAAAAACAGAACTCAGGCTTCCTGTTGTATCTCTATATACAAAAGTGATTTGAGCTTTTTTCTCTCCCTCAGGTGGGTAAGAAATAACCTGGGCCATGCTATTTTCAAGCTTGAATTGAGGATTGGGGCCATCGATTAACCATGTGTCTCCAGATTGAACCCCCCATTCCCATGTGTTTTCACCATCATCAGGGATAAGAAGGACGGTTCTCGTCCATATATGATCTCCCGCAACAAGATCACCATGAGTTCCATCATCATACATTGGTTCGGTTGCTCCACCATCCCAGGCGGCATCATATTCCCCTGTTGCTTTTTTCCAGCTACCTTTTAAATCTACAGATTCCAGTGTTCCTGTTTCATCCTTGTACTTAAAAGTTACATAAACTCTTGGCCAGCTCATGAGGATTGGTTTTTCACTTTCCACTTTGAAGCGTGGGTTATGTGGAGCACCTTCCAGCGCCCAACTGCCGTCTCCAAGAGCGCCCCATTCCCATGTGTTTTCTCCGTTGTCTACAATCAACCACACCTGTCTTGTCCAGTTGTGGTCACCAGCTACCTCATCCCCATTCGTACCATCATCATACATTTGTTGGCCAGTTCCACCGTCCCAGGCAGCATCATACTCACCTGTTGCTTTTTTCCAGCTACCCGTTAGTTCGAGATTTGAATAAGGAGTTGCGTGTGTGTCTTGATAGACGAAAGTCGCAAGTGCCATTTTGGGATAACGAACATCTCTTGCCATGGAATTATCCACCATGAACTGTGGATTTGGACCTTCTATTAACCAATTACCATCCTGATCCTCCACACCCCATTCCCAGACATTTGCTCCACCATCAGGTACGAGTTCTGCTATTCTTGTCCACATGTGATCACCAGCTACCTCATCTCCATTTGTACCATCATCATACATAGGCTCGGTAGCACCACCATCCCACGCAGCATCATATTCACCTGTAGCCTTGATCCAGCTTCCCTTTAAATAAGCCTGAGTTACAGAACCTCCTAAATCAAGAAATATGAATTTAACATAAGTCTTTGGATAACTGCACGTAACAGGAGAATTATCAATTACATAAAATTGTGCATTAGCTGAAAATAACCAATTACCATCCTGATCCTCACAACCCCATTCCCAGGTATTAGCTCCTCCATCTGGCACCAGGTCAACTATCAGTGTCCACCGATGATCCCCTGCTACTTCATCGCCATTCGTCCCATCGTCGTACATCTGTTGCGTTGCCCCGCCATCCCATGCAGGATCATACTCTCCAGTATCTTTTTTCCAGCTGCCCTTGAGATAGACCCCCGTTAGAGTCCCGCTCTCATCGTAGAAAACAAACTTAACCGGTGCTGCTGCCAACAATGCTGCCGACCAGACAAAAACCAGCAGCATCGAGGCCAATAACAGTCGTTTCCACTCGCTCATAACAAACCTCCTGGTTTTTAGTTAAAATTTAACGACTATTGAGTATTGCCTTGTTTCAGGCAAATGCTCATACTGTTGAAATGAGTAATCAAACGAAATTTTTGTACCATGCGTAAGGTCAAAATTTAAACCGAATCCGAGGTTATACTTATTCTCTCTACTTTCCATAAAAACAGAATTCATTCCCCATCTTAAAAATATCATATTCCTGAATAAGGACATCTCCAAACCATAGTTCAGATATTCTGTATTGTCGTTGGGGTGGGCTGCATCCATTGCCCAGGTCAATCTAACAGACTTGTTATTAACAATTTCTCCTGCAATCCCAACTCTGAGAATTAGAGGAAGATCAAATTTATCAGTAGATAAATAGGCATTCACGCTTTCATTATTTCCACTTATCCTTTCATCGATGTCTTTTTGTACAAGCAAATCAGGCCCTGTTATCTGTATCTTTTTCCCAAAATTCGAGATGCTTACCCCAAATCTTAATCCTTTATAAGGAGTTAGAAATAACGTACCGATATCTACTGCAAAGGAATTGGCTCGGCAATTCATTATGTATTCGCCAATGTACTTAATACTTCCCCCAATAGAAAACCTATCTGTAAGGTTCTTTCCATAGGAAATGCCAATAGCATAATGTCCCGCAGAGAAGGTCTCTCCAGTACCCTCAGGATATTCTTCAGTTGTAACTTCCATTTCATTAATTGATTTTACAAAAGTTAAACTGGCTCCAACTGTACCGAATCTACCCACAGGGATAACAATGCCGGTATAAGAGAGGCCGATATCTACCAGCCAATTAGAATAGTTAACAAAGAATTCTCTTTCTGTCAATCGAGCGAGGCCTGCTGGATTCCAGTACATCGTTGAGGCGTCATTGGCAATTGCAACAAAAGCACCCCCCATGGCGTTTGCTCTTGAACCTATCCCAATCGAAAGAAATTTCGCCCCCGTAGTTCCTCTTTTTGTAATATTAACTGCCAGAGCAGATCCCAAGAAGAAAAAGTATACGAATGCCACAAAAACATAGGCTATTTTCCTGGTACATATTTTTCTTATCATTTTGCACCTACTTTATTATAGCAAATTTGCCAACATGTTCACCTATCCCAGGTGCTTCTACATGATATATATAAACACCATAGCTTGCAGAGAGATTGTCTTCGGTAAGCAGGTTCCACTCTTCGGTTCCATTGTTATAGGGCGCATCGTGTTTGATAACTTTTACAAGTTCCCCAGAAATGGTGTAGATTCTTATTGTGCATTTGGCTGGAAGATGGATAAAGTGGATTGATCTTGGACCTCTACCACTTGTGTAGGGGTTCTTTGGCTCCCAGGTGGCGGCAGCAAAATAGGGATTAGGAACAACTTTGATGTTTTTTAATTCTTCTTTTGCTTTGATTGTGTCAATGTGCGCAGAATAGGTGGTAAATTCAAATATATCACCCGAAAGAAAGGGTTTATCAATAATAATAAATGCTGTATCACCTGGCTGTGGCTGGTATATATAATGCGTCTCAGTTAACTTCGGGTAATCCAGAGAGAATCGCCACGTTGGTGCTGGTTTACCATCCTCGGTTGTATCATCAAGAAAGATAACCCAGTCGGGATCTGGAGAATCTGGGCCGGCGTTGAGCAGTCCATCAGGTGCATCTTTCGGGTAGTAATCTCCAAAAGCAAAGGGGATCTCCTTCCAGTCAATGGAGTCAATACCTGTAGTGGCAACTCTTTTTTTCACGGTAAAGTTGACAGGAACAGATGGATAGTTAACTACACTGCTTGGGAAGCCTACATATTCAGTAGACATTCTCATTCCTGGTTCACCTATTTCAATTCGATAATCAGCCGGGTATGGTCTGCCCATTGTATAGCTTAGAGAGAACACAGTAGCTACAAACTGCCATAGACTATCTCTATTCCAGTGTGATTCTTCACGGTTCATTTCTAAGACTTCTTT
>QNCQ01000170.1 GCA_003645825.1 Fidelibacterota bacterium | reverse complement strand
CAACTTAGAGCCAGAACCAAACGATAGCCCTTTTGGTAATAGAAGTTCCGCAGGGAAAATATTTGGAGTAAGTGGTGGTGTTATGGAAGCAGCTGTGAGAACTGCGTATTACTTCCTCACAGGAGAAGAGCTTGAAGTTAATGAGCTAAAAGAATTACGTGGTCTTGATCCTATAAAAGAATGTAAAATCAAATTAGATGGGAAGGAGCTGGGACTTGTAGCTGTTAGTGGCCTTGGTAGTGCAAGAAAGGTACTGGACCAGATAAAGGCAGGTCGTGATGATATTCATTTTATAGAAGTAATGGCATGTCCAGGAGGATGTATAGCCGGCGGTGGGCAACCTTATAGTACCAACATAGATAGAATTCGGGCGAGAATGAAAGCTCTATATAACATCGACAAAACTTCAAATATCAGAAGATCTCATGAAAATCCATATATCCAGAGATTATACAAAGAATTTCTTGGTGAACCATTAAGTGAAAAAAGTCATAAGTATCTACACACCCATTATGTTAAAAGAGATGATGTATTGATTTAGGGTTAGTATGTTACCACTGGTAAGGACCATTAAAGACAGATGCAAAGTATGTTATACCTGTGTAAGAGAGTGTCCGGCAAAGGCAATTAGAATCAGTGACGGTCAAGCTGAGGTTATACCTGAAAGATGTATTGGGTGTGGAAATTGTTATAAAGTATGCAGCCAGAAAGCAAAAGAAGTATTAAATTCAATTCCAGATGCTATAGATCTGCTGGAAAATTATAATAAGGTAGCGGCCATAATTGCACCAAGTTTCCCGGCAGAATTTGCCGAAGTTGACTATATGACATTTGTGGGAATGGTAAGAAAACTGGGATTTGAATACGTTAACGAGGTAGGTTTCGGGGCAGATCTCGTCGCAAGAAAAATGCGAGAGTTGTTTGCAGACAATAAGACCAGTCGGTTTATTTCCACAGCCTGCCCAGCTGTCTTTGGATATGTAAAAAGGTATCATCCTGAACTTATAGATAAGCTTGCTCCAGTGGTTTCTCCCATGGTTGCAACTGCAAGGGCATTAAAAAAACTTCATGGCAAGGACTTAAAAGTTGTTTTCATAGGACCATGTATTGCTAAAAAAGGCGAAGCTTTGAGTGATGATATTAGTGGAGAAGTCGATGTTGTCCTGACCTTTGAGGAACTGAAGAAGCTGTTTAAAATGAGGAAGATAACACCAAATAAGGTTAAACCATCTGATTTTGATCCACCTTATGCTCGCAGAGGAGCTATGTTTCCCATAGGCGGGGGGCTATTACAAGCAGCTGAGATTCCAGAAGATCTCACGACCTCAGAAGTTGTTTCAGCAAATGGTAGAGATAAATTTATCGATGCCATATTGGAATTTGCTGGAGGGGATTTATCCACAAGATTCCTTGATGTTCTATGTTGTGATGGATGTATCATGGGTGCTGGAATGACCAGTACAGAACCTCTCCTAAAAAGACGAGTTCACGTTAGTAATTACGTGAATAGGATCATGACAAAAAGAGACTTAGATGAGTGGGTATATTTTATGAACTTTTTCAAGGACCTCGACCTTTCGAGAACTTTTAAACCTGTAGACACTCGTCTACCCAATCCCAGTGAAGAAGAAATTAGGAAAATTTTAAGAAAAATGGGTAAAAGGAAAAAGGAAGATGAACTTAACTGTGGCGCCTGTGGTTATGAAACTTGTAGAGAACACGCAATAGCGATTTACAAAGGTCTGGCAGAATCAGAAATGTGTTTACCTTACACTATCGAAAAACTCCATAAAACAATACAGAAGCTCGACCAATCCAACAAGCAACTTGTCTCTATACGAGAAGCATTGATACAATCAGAGAAGCTTGCAAGTATGGGCCAGATGGCAGCTGGGATTGCCCACGAGCTAAATAATCCTCTGGGAGTAGTTATAATGTACGCAAACTTGATTTTAGAACAGCTTGATCCGGAATCGGAAATATACGATGAAGTGAAGATACTTTGTGAAGAGGCTGAAAGGTGTAAAGGGATTGTTTCAGGGTTGTTGAGTTTCGCAAGAGAAAATAAAGTTGATCTTCAGCCAGTAAATATTAAAGAATTTATAGGAAATTGCTTAAGATTGATTAAACCACCATCAAATGTAGCGATAAGAACCGAATACAACATCAAAAATCCCATTGTTACTTTTGACAAAAACCAGATGGTTCAGGTAATTACTAACATGTTGAAAAATTCTTTTGATGCTATGCCAGAAGGAGGGGAGATAGGTATCTCTGTTGGAGAAAAGGGAGATAATGTCGTAATCAAAATAAGTGATACAGGTAAAGGCATTCCTGACGAAATACTGCCTAAAATCTTTGATCCCTTTTTTACAACTAAAGAGCCAGGAAAAGGTACAGGTCTTGGGCTTGCTATAGTTTATGGTATTATCAAAATGCACAGGGGAAATATAAGGGTTAAATCAAATACCGACCCGGCAAAAGGGAGGACTGGTACAACTTTTTACATAGAGTTACCCAAAGGGGAGACTAAGTTTGAGGTTAATTTAAACTGAGGAGTAGAAAAATGAGTAAAGTATCCCAAAATAAAAAGGTTCTCATCGTTGATGATGATATCGACTTTTTGATTCAAACGGAGACACGGCTTAAAAATGCAGGTTTTGAAGTTCTGAAAGCTGAAAGTCAAAAAGAAGCCGAAGAATTATTGAAAAAGAAAAAGCCTGATATTGCTATTCTCGACTTGATGATGGAACATGTAGATGCTGGTTTTTCTCTTTCTTACTACATAAAGAAAATCTATCCAGATGTACCAGTAATAATTGTAACGGCAGTTACAAGCGAAACGGGAATGGATTTTGATGCTTCCACAGAGGAAGAGAAAAGCTGGATAAAAGCTGACGTTCTACTGCAAAAACCGATAAGATTTGAACAACTTTTAAGGGAAATTAATAGACTTTTGGAGAAAAAATAATGGTAAAGCTAAAGGTTCTGGTTATAGATGATGAGAAACATATGTGTTCTGCTATTAGTAAAGCTCTGGCCCAATATAATCCGGAAGTAAAGGATACTGATGAAAAAATATCCTTTTCTATAGATACTGCCTATACCGCAAAAGAAGCCTTTAGGAAAATAGAGAAAATGGATCCTGATATAATTCTGCTCGATTATAAGTTGCCGGATATGAGCGGACTTGATATTTTACAGAAAGTAAAATTTGATGAATCAGAATGTCTGGTAATTATGATTACTGCATATGCTTCGCTTGAAACCGCTGTCAGCGCTATAAAAAGCGGCGCTTTCGACTTTATAGCAAAACCATTTTCTCCAGAAGATTTAAGAAAGACAGTTTTTAAAGCTGTTCAGCAACTAATTTTAGCACGTCAGGTAAGAAAATTAACGGAAGAGAAAAGAAAAGTTCGTTTTCAGTTTATCTCCGTATTAGGACATGAATTGAAAGCTCCCCTGAATGCAATTGAAGGTTATCTGAGTTTGATAAAAGAAAAAGCCCTGGGTGATGATGTATCAAATTACATGGAAATGATAGAAAGGTGCCTAATTAGAATCGATGGAATGAGAAAGCTGATAGTAGATTTACTGGATTTAACAAGAATAGAGTCTGGAGAGAAAAAAAGAGAGTTAGGAAATTTTAATATTGTAGACATTGCTGAAGAATCGGTGGAAAATATAAAGATGGAAGCAGAAAAAAGAGGAATAGAAATCATACTCCAGGCAGAGAAAGAAATATACGCAAACTGTGATAGGGGTGAGATCCTTGTAATTTTTAACAACCTTATTTCAAATGCAGTAAAGTATAACAAAGACAACGGAAAAGTATGGGTTAGAATAAAAAGAGACGATGGAAAAGTTAATATAGAAGTGGAAGATACAGGAATCGGTATGACCAAGGAAGATCAGAAGAAACTATTTAAGGAGTTTACAAGAATCAGAAATGAAAAAACAAAACATATTCTTGGAAGTGGCTTAGGACTCGCCATAGTGAAAAAAATAGCAGATTTGTATAACGGTAGCGTATCGGTAGAAAGTGAACCAGACAAAGGAAGTAAATTTAAAGTAATCCTTGTGGACAAAACCAATGACAAGTGATGAAATCTTCGAATATCTTAGAGAAAGAGACGTCAATAAAATAATAGAACTTTACCGAAAGGCTGATAAGATCAGGGAGAAATGTGTAGGCAATAAAGTGTTTCTCCGGGGCATTATAGAGTTTTCAAATTATTGCAATAATACCTGCTCCTATTGTGGGTTAAATTCTAATCGACCTGGACTAAAAAGGTACAGAATGTCGATAGATGAAATTATTAGTGCTGCAAGAATATGTGCTGAGCATAATATTGGGACGGTTGTGCTTCAGTCAGGTCAGGACCATGGTTTTTCTGTCGATTGGATGGTTGAGGTGATAAGAAAAATAAAAAAGGAATTTGGTCTTGTTGTTACTCTTAGTCTTGGGCAAAGAGATTATCACGAGCTAAAAGAATGGAAGGCTGCAGGTGCAGATAGATACTTCCTAAGATTTGAAACTTCGGATGATGAACTTTATAGAAAGCTCCATCCTGGTAAGAATGCAAGTTTTACAGATAGAATAAGAGTACTGGAAATGGCAAAATCACTTGGATATGAAATCGGTACTGGAATAATGATTGGTATACCCGGTCAAAAACTTGAAAGTCTGCTTGATGACATTGCTTTGTTTAACGAACTTGACGTTGATATGATAGGTGTTGGGCCATATATACCACATCCTGAGACTGAATTGGGAAAGCAAAAGATTCAACTTCAAAATGTAGATGAACTTGTTTACAAAGTAATAGCGATAACGAGGATTACAAAGCCT
>QNCQ01000169.1 GCA_003645825.1 Fidelibacterota bacterium | reverse complement strand
TCTATTTTTACCTGATGCGAAAATCAAAAAATAATTGTTAGGTGCTAAAGTTTTATTTGGCAGCTTCCACTTGAATGTGTCCAGAGGGTTATCAGTTATAAAGTAGTTACTCAGATTAATAGTGGTGTTGCTTAGGTTTTTCAGTTCGATCCAGTCAGGGAAATCACCATCTTCGTCAGAGAGAGTACTGACATTATTTGGCATGATTTCGTTGATTACCAAGTCGTTGCCAAAACTATGTGATTGATGCATTATAACTGTAGCTAATATGTACAAAAGAGTGTATCTCACATTCATAAATACACCACCCCTTTTTAAAAGGTCTCTACAATATAATTAAAATTCATCAAAATTTTTATAGGAAAGAGTTGGGTGGTATTACCGTGTGCATGAACTTTCGCGATTTTGAGTAAAATATACAGTTCATTCACATAGTAAGCAGTTAAGGAGATTAAGAGGCTTGATAGGGATAAGAGGGATTAAGAGGCTAACAGATGAGAGATTGATAGAGGTTAGAAGGATAGTAGAAAGAAATAGGATAGGTTTGATAAAGAAAATTGAAAAAAATAAGTGAAGACCCACCCGAAAAATTGAGTGTAACATTAGTCATCATAGTTGTAAGAGAGTTGCATAATGGAAAAAATTGTTTGAGTTCATAGGCTTTGCCTTTAAGGATAGATTTAGTCAACCAACTATCATGGAGATTTATTAGCTGTACAAAAGGGTTTATTTCGAGGGTTTTCATTGATGCGAAATGTCCTTCTATTGTCATATTCAGGTTTGTGCTGTTAAAAGAAGGAAGTGAAAAGTACCATTGCTTCAATAGTTATATAAGTTATTTGAGTACATGAGAGATGAATCATTACTAACACAATTAAATTGACGCTATGTTTGTTCACTACAGGTTATCAGTAACCTATCTTTTTTGGGCCTTATACTGAGAACAAATATAACAAATGTGATTTTTCTCGGTTCCTCAAGAGTTCTGGATGATATTAATCAAACTATAAAAGCGGCAAACTCTCAACCACGCAAGTCTTTGCAATTAGAATAATAGTTTGTACCCGTTACTTCCCTGTATTCATATCATACCACATCTTGTTAAAGAAACAACTCCTGTTCCCTGTATGGCAGGCGGCACCGATCTGCTCGACTTTAACGAGCAGACAATCTTTATCACAGTCAGCATATATCTCTTTAACCAGCTGTATATTCCCGCTTGTTTCTCCCTTTCTCCATAACTTCTGCCTGGATCTTGAATAGAAGCATGTTCTTCCTTCCTTAATAGTTATCCCGAGGCTCTCTCTGTTCATGTAGGCTACCATCAACACTTCTCCAGTTCTAAAATCCTGTACTACAGCGGGGATCAGTCCTTTCTCATCAAACTTCAACTCATCGACGGTTACCATTTTGTTCCCCTCCTTATAGGTATACCCCTCTTGCATAAATAGTCTTTCAGGTCTTTTATCTTAATCCTATTATAGTGGAAAATGGACGCAGCAAGAACAGCATCAGCTTTTCCTTCTTCTATAGCCTCTGCAAAATGTTCTAGCCGCCCTCCTCCCCCGGAAGCGATAACTGGGACACTTACAGCCTCGCTGACTCTCCTGGTTAACTCGACATCAAAACCTTCTTGAGTTCCATCAGCATCCATACTTGTAAGCAAAATTTCCCCAGCCCCCAATTCTGCTCCTTTGACCGCCCATTCCACAGCATTCAGCTCAGTCCTCTGACGGCCTCCATAGATATAAACATTCCATTTATCTTTCCCCTCTCTTTTAGCGTCAATAGCAAGTACAATACACTGCGAGCCAAATTCCTCAGCTCCTCGCCTGATCAACTCTGGATTTTTCACGGCAGCAGTGTTTATGCTAACCTTGTCTGCTCCCTTTTTAAGAATTGCCTTCATGTCTTCTACAGATTTAATCCCACCACCAATTGTAAAAGGTATAAAAATATTTCTTGCTACTCTCTCAGCGAGATCTGCCATTATCTTTCTTTTTTCTGCAGATGCGGTAATGTCAAGAAAAACGATCTCATCAGCGCCCTCGTCGTTGTAACGTTTCGCTAGCTCAACGGGATCACCTGCGTGCTGGAGGTTACCGAATCTTACACCTTTAACCACAACCCCATCTTTTATATCCAGGCACGGTATTATTCTTTTTGTCAGCATTTTACTCCTCCAGCACCCTTTTTGCCATCTGAATATCTATCCTGCCCTCATACAGAGCCTTGCCCACTATCACGCTGTCTACGTTAAATCGCTCCAATTCCTTTAGTTTGAGCAAATCCTTGATTCCCCCCACACCTCCCGAAGCTATTACTTTTCCGGAAATAGAACTGCCAAATTCCTTCAAATTCTCAAAAGGTATTCCAGAAAGAGTTCCATCTTTCGCTATGTCGGTATAAAGAAACCGTGAAGCGCCGAGTTTTTCCATCCTTTTTGCAAAATCTAATGATCTTTCCTTAGATATCCTCTTCCATCCATGTGTGCAGACATACCCTTCGGACACATCAATTGCTACCACTATTCTTTCCCCTCCAAAGTTTTTAATTGCACTTTCTACCACCCGGGGATCCTCCACAGCAACCGTGCCCAGCACCACCCTTGCCACTCCCTGTTTGAGCCACTTTTCTATGTCATCTACACTCCTTATGCCTCCACCAAGCTGAACAGAAATGCCAGTTTCATCGATTATCTTTTTTATCACGACATTATTCTTACCTCTTCCCATAGCGGAGTCAAGATCCACAACATGTACCAGGTCCACTCCCCAAGCTCTTAGTCTTTCGGCAACTGCTACAGGATCAGTATCGTAGATTTTCTTGGCCGTTATCTTTCCCCTTGTAAGCCTTACGCATTTCCCTTGGCTGATATCAATAGCAGGTATAAGCTTCATTTATCTCCTCTCTGCTTCCTGATTTTACAGCTTTATAAAGTTTTCAAGTACTTTCAAACCTGGGCAATGACTTTTCTCAGGGTGAAACTGCACCCCAAAGACATTTCCTTTCTTGACAGCAGCACAGAAACTTCCACCATACTCAGAGATTGCCGCAATGTCTTCGTTTTTCTCTGGCTTACAGTAGTACGAATGGACAAAATAAAAAAATTCTCCATCCCTTATTCCTTCAAATAGTCTGGATTTCCCCACTATTTCCACGCTATTCCATCCCATGTGAGGAACCTTGCTGACATTCTGAAAATGAACAACCTCTCCTTCTATGAGGTTAAAACCATTGTGTACCCCATTTTCGTAGCTTACTGTAAATAATAATTGCATTCCGAGACATATTCCCAGAATAAAAGTTCCCTCTGTTACTTTTTCAACTATAGCGTCATACAACCCTGTTTTCTTTAGCCTGGTAATGGCAGGTTGAAAAGCTCCAACCCCGGGGAGTATCAATTTATCTGCTGACTTTATCTGAAATGGGCTGGAAGTTACTACTGGATCCACACCATGGTACAAGAAGGCATTCTTTATGCTTGCGATATTCCCAAGGCCATAATCTACTATTGCGATTTTCTGACCCAATTTTATCCTCCAATTCTACCTTTTGTTGATGGCACACCCTCACCAGAAGTAGTTACCGCTTGCCTTATTGCTATACCGGAACACTTAAAAATTGCTTCAGCAATATGATGTGAATTTTTCCCTTTTAGAAGGTCAATATGCAGGGTCATATCCGATTCTCTTACGAAGCCAGCGAAAAACTCCTCAATATTTTCTGTTGCCAGCTCTCCGATTTTTTCTCTTGGAAACGCTACATTGTAACCAAGGTATGGACGTCCGCTGATATCCACAACTACCCTCACAAGGGCTTCATCCATTGGCAGAATGAAATAACCATAACGAGAAACACCTTTTTTATCACCCAGACTTTCTTTAAACGCCTTGCCCAGAGCTATGCCAACATCCTCAACTATGTGATGGTCATCCACTACAAGATCTCCTTTCGCTTCTATCCGAAGATTAAATTTCCCATGGAAGGCAAACAATTCGAGCAGGTGATCAAAGAAACCCACTCCTGTCTGTATCTTTACACTACCAGTTCCATCTATAGCCAGATCCACAACTATCTCCGTTTCGAGAGTTTTCCTCTTGATCAGTTTCTTTCTCATTTTGTTCTCCCTCTTTGTTCTATTAAATAGCTGATAAAATCATTGACATTTTCTGCAAAACTTATCTCCTCTTTAAAAGGGTTTGTCCCTTTCCTCAGGATCTGAACAAAATGGACCTGCTTTAGACCGTATTTTTGCGAAAAATTACTCGCTGTGAGATAATCATCATACGAATCTCCCGCAAATACTAAATAGGTGGAATTTGTTTCTTCCAGGATTACCTTTAGAAGTTCCGGTGAAGGTTTTCTATATCCAGCTTTACCATCGTATACAACGCATGCTACACTTCCATTTATCCCCAATCTACTGAGAGCAAGCATTGTTTCATTTCTATTCCTTCCTGTCAAAATTGCCTTCTTTTCTGGAAGTTGTTCCCATAGTGTTTTATCCAGAATAACCTTCTCATTTTCAATGGTACCATCATAGAAAAAGTATCGGGGCTTGAACCCGTATAGCCTGGAGCAGTATTTTCTGCCTGCATAATGCTCCATAGCAAGTTGCCTCACGAGCTTTCTGTCAGGCCATTTATCATTAAAACCCTTAATTCTGGATAGCAGAGCACGGATTCCTTTTACCCCATCGCCTTCTTTACCGGCTTCTTCAAGGAAGTTCGTAAGGTTGCCAACTAACCCAGCATGTTTTGCAACTTTATACAGTAGAAGCCCTTCTGTGATGTCCCAGTCGTTGTTAAATCCTGGAAATTTTTTAAACTGTATAACTTCTTCATAGGTTACATCCTCAATTGAAAGCT
>QNCQ01000168.1 GCA_003645825.1 Fidelibacterota bacterium | reverse complement strand
TTTATATGAGTTTTTCCTCGGGAAGTTGAAATAGAATTGATAAGATGAAGCTTTAACAAGGGAGTCTTTTATTGAGATGAATGATTCTCTGGAGTAGAATTCGTCTTCGGTTAATCTATGATCTGACATCTTGGTAGTTTGCGGTTGCAGTAGTACTAAAGAAAACTCCTGGTATGTCATCAAGATATTTTACGTCCTAAACTAAGAGTAACAAGTAATGGGGAATATAGCCTTGGAAGGTCTACGTTCCATAAGTCCCATAAGACTTCAGAAAAACGATTCAGAATAGAATTGAAGTGGCAAAAAGATAAGGAGAAAAACATGACCTATATAGTATCACAGCAAATAACAAACTAATATTATACGATTCCAGATGGGAGTGAGACTAAAACCTTCTTAGGTAATACTTTTTAATCAATTCTATCGTACTACCATGGGCATGTGCTTTCCCGAGGCAAACAAAATAAAGTATTGAATATTTGTAACGTGCTATTTATATTAAAGTTGGTATTGATATCTGGTAACTGTTAAGTTTGATACAAATTAAAAAAGAATAAATTCCCGATAACGAAAATAAAAATTGGAAACTTATGAATTATATCTACATGCTTAAATATCTTGCGATTTTTGGAGCAACTCTCTTGGTTTCCCTGGGTCTCACCAGAGCGGGGAGACATATCGCTACCAAATATCACATTGGAGATATGCCAGGGCCCAGAAAAGTGCACAAAGCTTTTATCCCTTACCTTGGAGGTGTAGCAATCTATATATCATTTCTGATTGGCATGGGACTATCTTTCCTTCTAATGCCAGAATATTTTAGCTTTGCCGGCAAATACCACTCGTTTCTCCTGATTTCTTCTATCACAATGGTTGCCGTCGGGTTATACGATGATCTTAAACGACTTGGGTTTGCAACAAAATTCTATGCACAAATACTTGCAGGAATTATCGTAGTCATTGGAGGATACCGCGTAGAAAGTTTTTATCTTCCATTGATTGGAACCATTCATCTGGGGGCTTTTTCTCCAGTATTCATGATCTTATGGATAGTATTCTTTACAAACGCCTTAAATCTTCTTGATGGACTCGATGGACTGGCATCAGGAGTTTCAACAATAATATTCAGCTCTTTCGCTATAATCTCCTTTTATTCAGGCAAACCACTCCTTGGAGTTATTAACATAGTACTCATCGCAAGTAATCTGGGTTTCTTAAGATACAACTACCATCCAGCTTCCATTTTTATGGGAGATTCCGGATCGCTCTTTCTAGGATATGCCGTATCGATCCTATCGTTAGAGACCGGTAAAATCCATGGGAATTCGGTTGACCTGCTGCTTGTATTGACTATTCTAGCAATTCCATTCCTTGATACTACCATCTCCTTCTTCCGACGGGCAAGTCAGAAAGCTCATCCCTTTCTGGCAGATAAAGAACATATTCACCACAGACTCATGTCAATCGGGTTTTCACATCTGAACGCGGTGAAAGTCATTTATCTATTTAGTTCTCTTGCCAGCTTAATGGGGCTCTCTTACCTTTTTCTTGAAGATAGAGGAAGAATTACCATTTTCCTAATTGGAGCTATCTTTGCCACACTTCTCATAAGAAGATTGGGATATATAGAGATAGAAAAAAACTTGATAACCGTAGAAGACGGAAATTCAAATGGAAACGGTAAAATACATGAGCTACTTAACGGTAGTAATAATGGTATCAGAAAACACGATCCGGCCTTTTTTGACAAAGCAGAATTTGTTCAGACAATAATTTTTATGTTAAATGACATCATATTTATATCTTTATCTTTCATATTAGTTCACAACATTTGGCTTGCACGTTTCATAGGTAGCTATTCAAGTTTATCAAACTATGAACTATTCCTTTGGAATACATGGCTGGCTATTTTTTGGATATCCCTATTTGGGCTGAATGATCTCTACCGTATCGAATGGGATATCGGGCGCATTGACATGTTATACAATCTCACAAAAGTGGTAGTTTTTGGAACCCTTGTATTATGGTTTCTAAATTATGTAATTTATCTCCCATTTGGAAAATCAAGAAAGATATTGCTTTTATACAGTTTTTCTATAATTTCGGGTGTCGGCCTCGGAAGAACCATTCTTATTACAGTCTTTAAAACCAGAGAAATTCTGGGCTTTAAACGAAGACCTACTTTGATTATTGGTGCCGGAAACAGAACAAAAAGACTCATAGATGAGATCAAGAGTATACCAGAGTTAAAATTTGACATAGTGGGATTGATCGACGAGCACAATAGTCCCAGAATTGGTCAAAGGATAAATAACGTACCAATCATAGGAGGTTATGAACATATACCCCGGATAATAAGGAACAAAAAGATAAAAGAAGTTATAATAGCACTCGATGAGGCTCCAGGTGAAGAAATAATAGATTTGATATCTCTTTTTAACAAATACAGAATTTCTATAAAGCTGGTCCCCGACTTTTACAATCTCCTATCCGGCTTTAGAACCAGCCAGATATATGGGGTTTCCCTCATACGCTTCTTTGAATCCAACATGAAAACCTGGGAATGGCTGCTGAAAAGGTTAATAGATGTTATAATATCCTTAGCAGTGCTTCTTATTTTCCTACCGCTGTGGATAGTAATTGCTATTATCATTGTATTAGATTCGCCCGGACCTGTTTTTTATAAGCAAAAAAGGGTTGGTAAAAATAAAAAAGAATTCAACATTATCAAATTCAGATCCATGGTGAAAAACGCAGAAGAGCTAACAGGCCCGAAGTGGGCAGAAAAAGATGATCCAAGAGTAACAAGGGTTGGTAGAATTCTGAGAAGACTCGGCCTGGACGAAGTTCCCCAGTTTTTCAACGTACTAAAAGGTGACATGAGTATAGTGGGGCCGCGGCCAGAAAGACCTTACTTTGTAAACGAACTTGAAAAAAAGATAAAATTCTATTCACGACGACTAATAGTAAAACCGGGAATTACCGGATGGGCTCAAATAAAACACAAGTATGATGAAACAATAGAAGATGTGAAGGAAAAACTGAGATACGATCTCTACTATATTGAGAATATGTCCATCCTTCTCGACCTAAAAATCATAATCCAAACAATTCTTATGGCTCTAAGAAGAAAACATCACTATAAAAGAAACTAAATTCTCAAAAATAATACACAAAAGGCATAAAATTTAAACTATTACCCTGTATCCTTTGGTAATAACCTGCTTCACTCTCCCAAGAAACTCATATCCCAAAAAGGGAGTGTTATATGACTTGGAGTAAATAGTTTTTCTGCTGAAGATCCACCATTCATCAGGGTCAAACACCGTTAGGTTCGCCTGAACCCCTCTCTTTACTTCCGGTATCCTTAAGCCAAAAATTTTGGCTGGATTTATCGTTATCTTTTTCAAAATCTCGATAAGAGGCAGGTTTCTCTTGTGCACAAGATTTGTCATTATCAATCCAAAGGCAGACTCCAATCCGATTATACCGCTTGAAGCTTCATTTATCGTTGTTTCCTTGGTTTCAATGGGATGCGGTGCATGATCTGTTGCTATTACATCTATCGTACCATCTTTCAAACCCTCAACCAGCGCTTCTACATCTTCCTCACTTCTCAGTGGTGGGGCTATCTTGCCATTAGCATCAAAATTTTCCATATAGGAATCCGTAAGGGTAAGGTGGTGAGGAGTTACCTCAGCAGTAACTTTCACACCTTCTTTTTTTGCTTTTCTTATTAAGTCAACACTCCTAGCAGTGGTAACATGAGCAATATGGATCCTTGCCCCTGTAAACCTTGCAAGTGCTAAGTCCCTATAAACTGCTATCTCTTCCGCAATATAAGGGTTGCCCTTTAAGCCAAGTCTGGTAGAAACAAAACTCTCATTCATCACACCGTTATCCTTTAGAAGCTCATCTTCCGCATGTTCAACTATTGGCTTATCTACAAGTTTCGAATACTCCATAGCATATCGCATTACCAGAGGATTCTGAACATAGTTACCATCATCCGAAAAAGCTACCGCTCCTACTTTCGCCAGCTCTACCATTTCCGTTAGTTCACTACCTGCTCTTCTTTTTGTTATCGCTGCAATGGGATAAATGTATACAGGCAAATTTTCTGACTTCTCGTATACAAACTTTACGCCTTCCTGAGTATCAATTGGTGGTTCCGTGTTAGGCATACAGCAAACCTGAGTAAATCCTCCTGAGACCGCGGCACGGGCACCCGATTCAAGCGTTTCCGCATTCTCATAGCCAGGCTCTCGAAAATGAACATGAACATCAATAAATCCCGGCGAAACAACAAACCCCTTTAAATCAATCTTCTTGAAATTATTGTCAACTTCAATATTTGCCTTTACTTCTTTAATAATACCATTTTCAATCAAGATATCCGCCCTTACAAAATCAGATTTTTCGAAATCCACAATCAGGCAATTCGTTAGCAGTAATTTTCTTTCCAGCTTTTTTATTTCCATACCTTTACCCCCTTTTTCCTCCAACAAGCAAAAACAGAACAGCCATTCTTACTGCCACACCATTTAAAACCTGATGCAATATTATCGAATGCTCACTTTCCGCAACCTCAGAATCAATTTCAACTCCTCTGTTCATCGGACCTGGATGCATTATAATCAGCTTTCTTCTTACCTTTTCAAGTCTCTCACGGGTCAAACCAAACTGTTTCCTGTACTCTCTAAGCGATGGGAAAAATCCCTTTCCCATTCTTTCTTTTTGTATCCTTAACACCATCACAACATCAGCAAATTGTAAGACCTCATCCAGATCATACATAACCTTCACCCCAAGCTTTTCTATCCCGAATGGAATAAATGTTGGCGGGCCACATACAACAACATTTGCACCCATTGTTGTCAGTCCATATATATTCGAAAGT
>QNCQ01000167.1 GCA_003645825.1 Fidelibacterota bacterium | reverse complement strand
GCTTCTGTGCCCGGTGTGCCAATGTGGAGCCCTGATGGGAGTTTTGTTTATTTGAGTTTTACGGATAAGCTGAGAATTTATCCCGTTGAGGGTATTGCTAAGGCTACGGGAACTCAGCCTGGAGAGATTACATATGTAAAGAAAGATAAAATATACCAATACAACTTTAAGAACAAAGCGGAATCGGAGCTAATTTCCCTTCGGGATGAAATTGCTCATGGGAAGAAAGAAGTCAGAGTGATAAATCTTACGGTCTCTCCTGATTACAGGAAAATTGCTTTTGAGGTTATAGGGGGACCACTTTATACAATGGTGCTTGAGGATAAAGCATTGTTCGAAATAGGTCGGGGATACAGACCCTGCTGGTCGCCTGATGGAAATTATATTGTTTATATGGTGACGGAAGATGATGGACATCAATATACTGCTTCAGATATTTTTATCTCAAGTTGGGATGGGGTTGATAAATTTCAGATAACAAACACTCCTGATGAGCTTGAAATGAACCCTTCCTGGTCGCCTGACGGTAAGTGGATTGCATTTGATACAATTGATGACGGTCATATATATATTCAAGAGATCAAATACTAAAATAGGTGGCATAGAAAGAGGTAAAAAAGCATGAGAAGGGGGTTCCTCGAGGGTGTGGTTTTGCTTTTTGTTTTGTCTTTTGGGGCTTGTACTTCTGTGAGCTCACTAAAGGAAATTGGTCAGAGCAAGGAGAAAGCCTCGGTCGAATCGATTTTACAGGCTATGAGTCTTAGAGAAAAAGTAGGTCAGCTCATTTTAATGACGTTCTCTACAGATTTTGTCAATGAAGATGATTCTGTCTGGCAAATGGTGGAGAAGGATATAAGAACGAACAACGTATTTGGCTATCACATCTGGAGTGGTAATGTTCATGGTGCGAGATACTATATAGACAAAATGCAGGAAATGGCGAAGATACCACTTGTGTTTGTTGCGGATTTTGAGAGGGGAGTGGGGTTGCAGTACAGGGGAGCTGTTGAATTCCCTCCCAATATGGCCATTACGGCTACAGGGAATCCTGCCTATGCTTATTTGGTAGGTAAAGCGATGGCAAGGGAAGCCAGATCGCTTGGGTTCAATATGACTTTTGCTCCCGTTGTTGATGTTAATATTAACCCTGATAATCCAATTATAAACACCCGTTCTTTCAGCGAAGATCCCAAAGTAGTTGCGCGGTATGCTATTCAGTTTATGAAGGGCTGTCATGAAGTAGGAATAGGCTGTGTAGCTAAGCACTTTCCCGGTCATGGAGATACGGAGACTGACTCACATCTGAATCTACCAGTTATAAATGCTTCGGCTGATAGACTTGAAAAAGTGGAACTTTATCCATTCAGGGAAATGATAAAAAATAATGTTGATGCGATCATGAGTGCTCATATTTATGTCCCAGCGATTGAAGAAGAGGAACGTATTCCTGCTACTCTGAGTAGGTGTATTCTCGATAGCCTTTTGAGGAAGCAAATGGGTTTTAGTGGAGTTATCTTTACCGATGCAATGGGAATGGGTGGAATAGTAAAGAACTTCACTCCTGAATTTGCTTTTGTAAATGCAATAAAAGCAGGATGTGATGTTATTATTAATACGAATTGGCCTGCTGACTCTGCTATAGCGTGGATACTAAGGGCGGTAAAGAGAGGTGAAATAAAAGAGGAGAGAATTGACGAATCTGTGGAAAGAATACTGAAGTTGAAGCAGAAACTTGGGCTCTTTAGTAGATTTCGAAAGGATGACGATGAAGCTTATACGAAAACGATTGGTAAGAGGGATTTCAGAAAGCTCGCGAAAGAGATCAGTGAAAAAGCCATTACGCTTGTCAAGGATGATAAAGGGCTTATTCCGGTAAAGGAGAGTAACTTTAGGAACGTTTACGTTGTAAATCTTTACGATGTAAAGACGGGTATTAGTAAGAATAGTTTTTCAAGGGGAATCCTAGAACGTGTAGAGAATGCTTTTTCTTATACTTTTGATATTTCTGATAGTCTGTGTGAGTTTGAAGGATTTCTTGGGCGTTCTAATATCGGTTGCGAAGATCTGGTGATCTTTGGAGTGTTCTGTAGGTGTGGTGCTTATAAGGGGCATGTTGACATCCCCGAGAATCTTAAGAACATGGTGAGAGAGACGCTTGCCAGATGTAAGAATGTTATCGTTTATAGTTTTGGGAATCCCTATGTAATTAGAAATTTCTCAGATGTTTCAACATACCTATGTGGGTTTGCATGGCAGGATTACGCGCAGAGTTCTGCTGTAGAGGCACTTTTTGGTGAAATTGAGATTAGTGGCAAGATGCCTGTGACAGTCCCGGGTGTACTGGGAAGAGGAGAAGGGCTGTGCAGATCTCAGATTTCTGCAAAAAGTATATCTGCTCAAAAGAAGGAAGAAGTTTCTACTCTCAGGATTGGCTACCCTCATGAAGCAGGAGTAAATGTTGCCGAGCTTAAAAATTTAGAGAGGATTATTAAAGAAGGACTTGCTGATTCTGCATATCCTGGAGCGACATTTATAGCAGGTAGAAATGGTATCATTTTTTACAAAGGAGCATTTGGAAAGCTTTCATACGATAAGAGTGCTCCTGCAACGCGACTTAACACAATTTATGATCTTGCCAGCCTGACGAAACCAATAGCAACTACAAGTGCAGTGATGATTCTGTATGATAGAGGTATGCTAAAGCTGGACGATCGTGTTTGTAAGTATATACCAGAATTTTCATCGAATAATAAAAAAAGTATAACGATAAGGCATCTGCTGACTCATTCTTCGGGGCTTCCTGGGTGGATAAAACTCTGGGAGAAAGGGGGAACTCCGGCTGAGATGCTTTCTTATCTATATCGGATAAAACCTGTTGCAGAGCCAGGGCAGAGGACGATATATAGTTGTTTAGGGTTTATAGTACTCGGGAAGGTGGTTGAAAAAATTACAGGGGAAAACCTGAACGATTTTCTTAGAGATGAACTTTTTGGGCCCCTTTCTATGAATAGGACCTTTTTCAATCCCCCTGACAGCTTACGGAATCAGATAGCCCCGACGGAGCTCGATCCAGAGCGAGGTGGAGTCGTACAGGGGAAAGTTCATGATGAAAATGCTTACTATCTCGGAGGGATTTCTGGCAATGCGGGGCTCTTTTCCACCGCTTCTGATCTGGCCATTTTTGCTCAGATGCTCTTGAACAAAGGGAGCTATGGTAGTAGGAGTTTCTTTAAAGAGGAAACAGTTGAGCTCTTTTTATCTCCTCAAAATCTCCCTCCTGGGAGTAAGAGAACCCTTGGGTGGGGTACTATCAAGGTCGATAGTAGAAAAGTGGTAGCTCATACCGGGTTCACAGGGACGGCTATCTGGCTGATTCCTGATGAGAATTTGTTTGCTATCTTTTTAACCAATAGAGTTCATCCGACTAGGGAAAATGTGAAAATAGAAGCTGTCAGAAAGAAGTTGCTTGCAAGTTTGATCAGGCTTACGCAATGGTAATGATAGCTTTTTCAGGTAGGTTTACTGTTTATGCTCTTTACAGCCATGACCGCAGCGGATATGATGATAATCCCGCCTGCTATTTCATTCCAGGTTAACATTTTCCCTATTAATACAATAGAAAAGGCAATTCCATATACGGGTTCCATGCAGGCTATGATGCTGGCTATAGCGGAATCTACTTTCTTCATTGAGAAAACAAAAAGGGCGTGTGCAACGGCGGTACAGAAGACACCCAGAAATATAATAAGCAGAATATCAGGCAGAGATAGTGATAGTGAAAAATTTCCTCCACTATAGAACAGAAGGAAGCCAAAAATGAGAGATAGAATGAAAGCCTGCAGGTTTTCATAAAAGGTTATTAGCATGGAGTTGTAAATCTGTACCAGTTTTTCATTAATTACTGCCAGAATAGCAAAGAGGAACCCTGAGAAAACACCTGTCGTTACCCCTTCAAGTGTTGCTTTTTCGATGCCAGATTTTGAGACCAGAATTACAATCCCAGTGATTACAAGCAAAATTGATAGGAAAGCCAGCCTGCTATATGCTGTTTGGTACAGGATTCTTTTTATCAGCATTACGAATATGGGAAAAGTTGAATATGTGATCAGGGCGATGGCTACGCTGGAAGTTTTGACTGATAAAAAGAAAAAATACCAGTGAAGCGCCAGGGTCCATCCTGGGAAAAAGGTTTTGAATAAAAGATTTTTGTCTAAAATTTTGTCAGCTTTGATAATCAGGTTGATCACAAATAAAAATAAGGCAGCTACAAAGGTTCTGGAGACAACAATTTGAAAAGGGGAGAATGGTACTACTTTCCCTATAACTCCAGCGAGCCCATAGAGGATAACTGATAGATTTAGAGTATAGAAGTAGACAGTTTTAATTTTTTACCACGTTTTTGTTTTCAGGTTGTAAAAGATCGGAGAGCTTTCATTCCCCGATTATTTTGATCAGGTACCTTTTTGGTCGTCTTCCGTCGAATTCACCATAGAAAATTTGTTCCCATGGGCCAAAGTCAAGTCTGCCATTGGTTACTGCTACGACAACTTCTCTACCCATGATTGTTCTTTTGAGGTGGGCGTCGCCGTTGTCTTCACCGGTCCTGTTGTGTCTGTATCTTGAAATAGGTTCGTGTGGGGCAAGTCCTTCAAGCCAATTGTCGAAATCTTTGTGCAGGCCGGGTTCATCGTCGTTTATAAAAACACTTGCTATAATGTGCATCGCATTCACCACGCAAATTTGATTTAATCTTTTTTAATTCCTCATCTACATCCTGATAATATGAATCTAAATTGAACATCTCTTCTAATTCATAATCTCCTAATGGAACATTGAAACTCTTGATAGCAATCTTTGTCCAAATTTCCACTTTGTATTTTTTCTTTGAAATAGGAGTGACATAGACTCCGTAATTCTTATC
>QNCQ01000166.1 GCA_003645825.1 Fidelibacterota bacterium | reverse complement strand
CCATTTCTCGATAAAGCCCCATCAAATCACCAACTTCATTAGCCCATTTCTCAGGCAAGATAATAATGACATCCCCCTCACTACAATTCAATGCATTTCCAAGAGTATCCAGTTCCATAGCCTGAGGGCTCTTAAAACCATCCTCCCCAACTGCGATATACTTCATCGAATCGCCAGCAACAAAATCTTCAAAAACAACAAAGTAATCATTATCCACCGGATCATACCTCACAACAAAATTCACCAACTTCGTCTTATTCATCAGATAAAGAGAAATCTCTGGAGAAGTAAAACCTTCTATCTTGAAATGATAATATCCCCGAGGGTAATTATGGGGCTTCGTAAAGACAATTTCATCATCATAAGCACGGTACTCTCTATAATACTCAATCTCCGCCCAATCAAATAATACTTTATCATATTTCTGGGTTGGATCTGTCCCTTCGACCAGTATCTGAATTTCATTATCACCATGCTCCAGATAATTGTTAAAAAGCACTGCGTTCTCATTACTTTGAATGATATATTGTTCCTGGTCCTCCCATATTCCCTCCATAACCTTTATATTGTTAACATAGACCTTAACAACATGAGGTACAAACAGTCTGGTCAGCCCATGCATACATAGTGTTAAACGATAGTTATTCGTAACAGTCTGATCAGGATAAACGAGTGTAAAATTGTAAGTCGCTGATGTTCCTCCCAAAATTCCACTATCAAAAAACCAGTGATCCCGCTCATAAGAAGATTTATCTATATCCACGTACCCCAATCGAGAAAAGAATTTATTCTCCTCAAAATGTACTTTGTAAAGGTAATTCCTTGGAATAATTACCTCCTCGCTGCTCTTCGTCAGAGAGACATCTTCTATTGCATACCGAATTCCGTAATTATCATCCCAGCTAAGCCAGTATACATTCTTATCTGTAAAGGGATCATAAAAATACTTTCTACTATCACTTTTTTTCATCTCAGCATAAAACTCAATAAAATCATCTTCATTAAACCTCCCATCAGACTCCCCTTCTACAAAAATAGGGACTTCCCTGCCCCTATTGAAAAGATGAATGCACATTGGATCTATTTGGTCGATATCCACTCCAATTTTTTCAATATCCCTACCGGTAACCCTGTAAATTCCATCCCTGTCAACCATAATCTTTACCATCCTGCCAGACGGAAAGACAACCTTCTTTACTGGGCGAGATTCAGATGCAGAAACTCTTAAAAAATGTTCACCAGGAAATATACTTTCACACACTCGATCTTCCACCTCTTCCACCAGATTTGTTTCCACCAGCTCTTTGTACACAACTTTGACTTCTAATCTTTTATAGTAAGAAATCTCACCCACATCAACGTTAACAAGATAGGGGAAAACACAAACTGCTGTCACGGGAGCTCCTCTGTACAGCCCGAGAAATTTTTTTGTAACAACTCCCCTGTTAACTTTCGCTCCTCCCTTCAGAACGAGCAATTTATCCCCATCAATACACATCTCCTCCCTATACCTAACCAGGCCTACACATGGGACCCTACTCTCCCCAGACTTTTCCACCTCTACGCTCAACTCCGACGGAAAAGCATTAAAAAGCCGATAGTAAAACGGCACCTCCACACCCCCAACAACACAATAGGTCTCAAGCGGCTCCGCTTTTAAACGAGCAATCCCATCATATTCGGATTGAAACTCAGGAACACCTACATCCAGCCGAAGGTACCAGATATTCCCTCGCTTAGAGGTATCTACTCTAACTACCTGCTCTCCAGCCCCATACAGGTGCAGGAAAAGCAGGATGATAGGAAGCACCCTGCTCAATTTTTTGAAGTGCAAAACTTATCCGCTTCTCTCTATATCACTGACATATAGAGTAGTAAGTAACTCCTTCAAATTATCTATGTCAACACTTCTATATAAAACTCCCTTGTAGGCAACAGATATCTTTTGTGTCTCCTCAGACACTACCACAACTACCGCATCCGACTCCTCAGAAGCACCAAGTGCCGCTCGATGTCTCGTACCAAGGATAGGATCAAGATCAGGATTCTCTGAAAGAGGCAAAATACAACCAGCAGCTTCTATAATTTCATTCTTTATAACCACTGCGCCATCATGCAATGGAGAACTGGGATTAAAAATCGAAACAATCAGTCCCGGAGACAACTCAGCGTTCAAGGAAGTACCATATTCCTTCAGATGTTTTGTACCAGCCTCCTTGGCAAGAACGATTAACCCTCCCCATTTCCTTCTAACCAATTCCTCTACAGCTTCAATAACTACATCAATAGTCCGGGATACAGGCTCTCTCATTAATCTCCTGACCAGCCTGCTTTGCCCAAGATAAAACAGCAACCTCCTGAACTCTGGCTGAAATATTATTACAAAAGCAATAACCCACACAGTCTGTAACTGGCCAAGCAGCCATGATATCGCCTGTAGGTTAACCACCCTGGCTACAAAAGAGAAAACAAAAATAAGAACAAGTCCGCCAAGCATGTAGGAAGCCCTGGACCCTTTGAAAAACTTGTAGAGCTTGTAAAAAACAAAGTACACAATCAGAATATCTATTATATCCCAGACTGTGAAGCTGATAAATTTCACACTAAAAAGAGTCATAGCGTTCCACCAATTTTTGTATTCTTTCCAACAATGGCATCTGCCACTTCCACAGCCTTTTTAACTTCTTTTACATCATGAACCCTCACAATATCCACCCCATTCATTATAGCACAACAAACAGCAGAAATAGTCCCCTCCAGGCGTTCCCCAACAGGTAGATTGAGAAGATTTCCTATAAAAGATTTTCTTGAAGGCCCTACCAACACGGGGTATCCAAGGGATTTAAATTCCCTCAAATACCTTATGAGTAAATAATTATCTTCGAACTTCTTCCCAAAACCAATTCCCGGATCAATCACAATGTTCTCCCTGTTTATTCCACATTCCTCGGCCATGTCAACACTCTCGGTCAGATATTCACAAATCTCATCGATGATATGCCGGTAGACTGGATCTTTCTGCATATCCTTAGGTGTGCCTTTTATATGCATCAGGATTACACCAGCATCGTATTTCTTCACAACTTCCGGCATCCGAGGATCGAAGTGAAAACCACTTACATCATTAACGATATTCGCCCCTCTATTTAACGCCTCTTCAGCTACAGCTGATTTATATGTATCAACTGAGATAACAACATCAGAGTGTTTCCTTATTCCTTCTATTACAGGAATTACTCTTTTAAGCTCTTCTTCAAAGGGCACAGGTTCAGATCCAGGACGGGTGGACTCTCCTCCTATATCCACTATATCCGCTCCTTCCTCCTCCATTTTTAAAGCAGCTTCCACAGCACTATCGACACTATCATACTTCCCGCCATCAGAAAAAGAATCGGGTGTCACATTCAAAATCCCCATAACGAGTGTTCTATCTGAGAGATCGAACACTTTCCCCCTACATCTAAATCTTTTTCCACCATTAAACCTGCTAATAAAACGCTCTATCTCATCCGCAAGCTCTGGAAGATTAAAATACTTTTGTCTCTTCAGTTTCTGAACCAGAATACTGTAATGTCTTCTATCCCCCATAATTAGAACATCACCAGAAGCTGCACTATCAGTTAGCGTATCTCTTGAAACCGCACAATCCCCCCCAATAGAAAGCATCTGTTGTTTCAATATGTTCGCAGCAGCCGATTTTAAACTGGAAATCTTAAGAACCAAACCATCCGATTTGGGCAACATTATCTGTATACCCTCAGGGTCAACGTTTATAGCTTTCATTTCCTTCAGAATATGATCAGAATAGCGATTATCAATCAACCTTATCCTGTACTTCTGCCTCTTCCTTTTCCCTATCTTCGGGTTTCCTTTCAACTTTCCTCCTTCTTCTGGTTGCTTTTTTGGAGGCTTTCTCTACCTTTTCAACAATCCTTTTTATCTCTGCACCATCCAGGACTTCTTTCTCCAATAGGGTCTCCGCAAGCTTCTTGAGAGCCTCCATGTGCTCCTTTAAAATTCGAGAAGCCTCTTCTTCAGCCTCCTCGACAAAACGTTTCACCTCCGCATCAATTAATCTGGCCGTTTCCTCGCTGTAATCTCTGTGCCTCGCTATCTCTCTGCCCAGAAAAATCTCCTCCCCTTTCTTCCCAAATGTCAGAGGGCCTAACTTTTCGCTCATACCCCACTCACACACCATTTTCCTTGCCAGCTCTGTGGCCCTTTCAATATCATTTCCAGCGCCAGTGGTCAACTCATCAAATATTAACTTTTCCGCAGCTCTACCTCCAAGTAAAACACACAATTGACTTCGAATATATGATTTTGAATAGTTATGTCTGTCATCCAGCGGAAGCTGAGCAGTCATTCCAAGAGCCCTTCCACGAGGGATTATAGTAACCTTGTGCACAGGGTCAGCATCCGGAATCATAATAGCAACAAGAGCATGCCCTGATTCATGATAAGCTGTAAGCTCTCTCTCCCTCTGAGGAATGCGTAAACTTCTTCTCTCAACTCCCATTAAAACTTTATCCTTGGCTTCTTCAAAATCCTCCATCCCAACAGCTTCTTTATCCTTCCTGGCAGCCAGAAGAGCAGCCTCATTAACAAGATTTGCTAGATCCGCACCGACCATTCCCGGAGTAGACTTGGCTATTATGCTCAAATCGACATCCTTTGCAAGAGGAATATTCTTCGTGTGAACCTTCAAAATTTGCTCTCTTCCTTTCACATCCGGTACATCTACAACTATTCTCCTATCAAATCTTCCTGGTCTTAATAGAGCAGGATCCAGTATATCCGGCCTATTCGTTGCCGCAAGCACTATAATATTTGTATTTTCATCAAACCCATCCATCTCAACTAAAAGCTGATTCAAAGTCTGTTCCCTCTCATCATGTCCTCCTCCGAGACCAGCTCCCCTATAT
>QNCQ01000165.1 GCA_003645825.1 Fidelibacterota bacterium | reverse complement strand
GTTATTTTCTGTAAACTGTAAAATGCTGTTTGGGTGGAAAATCATGTTTGGCTGCTAAAAGACTTATCCAATAATCATACTCCGTTCTTTCCGATCCTGCGTTTATAGACTCACCTATATTTGTTGTGAATGAGTAGAGTATAGTTTGTGATTCGATAATGGGGGAAATTTTTTAGAAGTTTTTCCAGTCCACTGAAGTTACCTACACGCAATTTTTACTTCAATGCTCTGGTAACTTCGTAGTAGTGCTTACCATTGATTGGTGAAGGTAAGGCAAAAATATTAAAGATTTGGTATTGCAAAGTATCGTAAGATTTGCTATATTTGTTGTGAATAAATTAACAGTGTGATATTATGAACAGTAAAATTAGTGAAAAAGTAATCGAAAGGTTGATATTGTACAAAAATATTTTGGAGGACCTCGAAAACCAGGGAATTTTAAATATTTATTCACATCAACTGGCAAAAATGGCAGATGTAACTCCTGTACAGTTAAGGCGAGATCTTATGCTTTTATCCTACTACGGGAAGCCAACCTCTGGATATGAAGTCTCTACTCTTTTAAAAGCGATAGAGAATTTTATTTATAAGTCAGATTGTGCAAAGGTTGCTTTAGTAGGTCTCGGACATGTTGGCCGCGCCATCCTCAACTACTTTCAGGGCAGGAGTAAATTGTTGAAAATAATAGCGTCTTTCGACAAAGATTATGAAAAGGTAAACAGGGTTATCGCTGGATGTAGATGTTATCACATATCAGAAGCCCCATCGATTATCAAAAGAGAAGACATCAAAATAGCAATTATTGCTGTGCCACAAAGCAGTGCTCAAGAAGTGGCTGATATGCTTATTGAAGCAGGGATAATAGGTATATTAAACTACAGTCCGATGAGGCTAAATGTTCCTGCTAATGTGTATGTAGAATACAGGGACATGGTAAGGGCGGTTGAAAAGGTTGCTTTTTTCGCATGCTATAAAAACCAGTGAGGGTAGGTATGGAAACAGTAAGGGAAATTTTAAAAAAATATGATGATGCAAAACGTGATTCGCTAATTCCGATTCTACAGGATATTCAAGATAGGTTGGGTTATATTCCCAGGGAAGCAGTTAGGGATATTGGAAAACATCTTAACCTACCAGCCAGCAAAATTTATGGAGTAGCTACCTTCTATAACCAATTCAGATTTGAACCTCTCGGAAAGTATCATATTCAGATTTGCCGCGGAACCGCATGCCATGTAAAGGGTTCTAAAAAGGTTCTCGAAACTCTCGAGAGGGAACTGGGGATCAAAACAGGAAGAACAACCCGTGATGGGTTATTTAGTCTTGAGGTTGTGGCTTGTCTTGGTGCGTGCGGGTTAGCGCCTGTTATTACGGTCAATGGTGAAGTTTATGCCAATATGGACTCTGAAAAGGTAAAGAAACTGATAAAATCATTAAAAAAGGAAGAGGGGAAATAATGGACTTGATAAGATGCTGTGAAAAATGCTACCACTCCCTGGAAAATCCCTGCTCATATTATGTGTTATGTCTTCATGGTATTAAGAGTTCATGCCACGAAAATGAATCGTGTCGATCAAAGATAAAAGAGGTTATAAAATATTATAAAAAAGAAGGTTTGGAAAAACCAGCAATTTATGTGGGTATGGGAACCTGCGGTCTTGGAGCAGGGGCTGGAGCAACATATGAAAAAATAAAAAACTATGTCAACCAGAAAGGAATAGAGGCAGATATAATCCCTGTTGGTTGCATAGGTCTTTGCGCTGAAGAACCGATCGTAGATATTAAACTGCCGGGTAGAACAAGGGTTAGTTTTAAAAGGATTACCGAAGACAAGGTTTCTGATTTGCTTGACAGATTTTTAAACGGCGAGATCCCATATGACCTCGTGATTGGACAATTCGAAGAGGACAATGTTCTGCCTTTTGAAGAGTTATCGTTTATTAACGAACACCCATTTTTTAAGGATCAAACCCGGTGGGTGCTGGAAAACTGTGGTATTATAAATCCTGATAGTATTGAAGAATATATATCAGGGGGTGGTTATCTTGCCCTAAATAAAGTTTTGCTGCAAATGACGAAGGAAGAGGTCTGTGATGCTATAGAGAAAAGTGGTTTACGGGGGAGAGGAGGTGGTGGATTTCCCACAGGGAAAAAATGGAAAATGGCGCTTTCTGAGGTATCAGATCAAAAATACATAATCTGTAATGCAGACGAGGGAGATCCAGGCGCTTTTATGGATAGAGCTGTTATCGAGGGGGATCCTCACAAACTTCTCGAAGGCTTATTGATAGGAGCGTATGCAATAGGAGCATCAAAAGCCTATATTTACATACGTGCTGAATATCCGCTCGCTATTGAAAGGTTGGAGAAAGCAATTAAGGAGGCTAAAAGATATGGTTTTATCGGAACAAATGTGCTTGATAGCAGCTTTAGTATAGATGTTATAATTAAAAAGGGGGCTGGCGCGTTCGTCTGTGGTGAGGAAACAGCTTTAATTCATAGCATTGAAGGGAAAAGAGGAATGCCCAGACCCAGACCACCTTATCCGGTGAAATCTGGTCTTTTTGGGAAGCCTACTGTCATTAACAATGTGGAGACTCTGGCAAACGTTCCAGAAATCATTAAAAAGGGGGTGGAAAAATTCAAATCCTTGGGTACAGAAAGAAGTAAAGGAACAAAGGTTTTTGCACTTTCTGGAAAAATAAAGAGAACGGGGCTTGTGGAAGTTGAAATGGGCACAACAATTCGTGATATAGTATTCAACATAGGAGGAGGAATACCTGGAGGTAAAAAA
The DNA here is from genome assembly GCA_003645825.1 of Fidelibacterota bacterium. Classification (GTDB taxonomy): domain Bacteria; phylum Fidelibacterota; class UBA2242; order UBA2242; family B5-G15; genus B5-G15. The sequence goes on along the minus strand of QNCQ01000165.1, from coordinate 2,150 downwards.
TTCAAGGCGGTACAAATAGGTGGTCCAAGTGGAGGATGTATACCAGAGCAACATCTCGACGTTCAAATAGATTATGAATCTCTACTTTCAATCGGGGCAATGATGGGATCTGGAGGTCTGGTTGTTATGGATGAAGATAACTGTATGGTTGATGTGGCAAAATTTTTTATGGACTTTATACAGCGAGAAAGCTGTGGTAAATGTATCCCATGCAGAGAAGGAACAAAGAGGATGCTTGATATACTTAATTCCATAAGCAGGTCACGGAAAAATGAATCAAAAATAGAGGCTTTGGAAAGATTTAAAGGTATTATGTACCTCACGAGATTAGCAGAGGTGATAAAAGATACAAGTCTTTGTGGGCTTGGTAAGTCAGCCCCGAATCCTGTTCTAAGCACCTTAAGATGGTTTCGAGATGAATATGAAGTGCATGTATACGAAAGAAAATGTCCTGCTGGTGTATGTACAGAACTTATGAGTTATACAATTGACACTGAGCTGTGTAGAGGATGTACTTTATGTGCAAAACACTGTCCCGTTAACGCGATTGTTGGAAAACCAGGTACACCACACTATATAATTGAGGATAAGTGCATAGCGTGTGGAAGCTGTTATGATATCTGTAAATTCAAAGCAGTGGTAAGAAGATAATGGAGGGAAAAATGCTTCAGGTTGAGATAAATGGTAGAAAAGTGACGGCTAAAGAAGGCGAGACGATTTTAGAGGTTCTTGAAAGAGAAGGAGTAAAAGTCCCTACACTGTGCCATATAAAAGGGCTTTTCCCTAGCGGTGCCTGCAGAATGTGTGTTGTGGAAGTTGAGGGAATGGATGGATTGGTTCCCAGCTGTGCTTATCCTGTGTCAGATGGAATGAAAATAAAAACCCATACACCGAGAACAATTAGAGCAAGGAAAACAATAGTTGAATTGCTACTTGCAAATCATCCCGATGACTGTTTGTACTGTATAAGAAACCTTAATTGCGAACTTCAAAAGCTTGCTGAAGAATTGGGAGTCAGACAAAGACGATATTTTGGTGAAAAAAGTAAATATGATGTTGATGTATCGAGCCCAAGTATAGTGCGTGATCCCAATAAATGTGTGCTTTGCGGTAAATGTGTAAGGGTATGCGAAGAAATTCAAGGAGTAAGTGCAATTGATTTTGTTTCAAGGGGGAGCAAAGCTCATGTCGCCCCAGCTTTTGAAGAAGGATTGAACGTATCAAGCTGTATAAACTGCGGTCAGTGTGTCTTGGTTTGTCCTACTGGTGCTTTGAGGGAAAAAAGCCACGTAAAAATCGTTATGGATGCACTTAACGATCCAGAGAAATTTGTTGTTGTTCAACATGCTCCAAGCATATCAGTAACGATTGGTGAAGAATTTAATCTCAAACCTGGTGCTGATGTTATGGGGATCATGAATGCAGCGCTCAGACGTCTGGGTTTTGATAGAATTTTCGATACTGCTTTTGGCGCTGATTTAACCATCATGGAAGAGGCAAAAGAATTAGTTGAAAGACTAAAGAAGGGTGGTAAGTTACCTTTAATGACAAGTTGTTGTCCAGGATGGGTAAAATTTCTTGAGGAATTTTATCCTGAGTTTATAGAAAACCTTTCCACATGCAAAAGCCCGCATCAGATGCTTGGTTCCGTTATAAGGAATTTCTACTCGCAGAGGGAGGGAATAGACAAAGATAGAATCTTCATTGTATCTATTATGCCGTGTACTGCTAAAAAATTTGAGGAAGAAAGACCGGAACTTGTGGTAGATGGCTACCCGGATATTGATGCTGTCTTGACTACAAGAGAGCTTTCCCGAATGATAAGGCTAAGGGGGCTTGACCTAAACAACTTAGAGCCAGAACCAAACGATAGCCCTTTTGGTAATAGAAGTTCCGCAGGGAAAATATTTGGAGTGAGTGGTGGCGTTATGGAAGCAGCTGTGAGAACTGCGTATTACTTCCTCACAGGAGAAGAGCTTGAAGTTAATGAGCTAAAAGAATTACGTGGTCTTGATCCTATAAAAGAGTGTAAAATCAAATTAGATGGGAAGGAGCTGGGGCTTGTAGCTGTTAGTGGCCTTGGTAGTGCAAGAAAGGTACTGGACCAGATAAAGGCAGGTCGTGATGATATTCATTTTATAGAAGTAATG
>QNCQ01000164.1 GCA_003645825.1 Fidelibacterota bacterium | reverse complement strand
TCTTTGACAATTCTGAAACGTCATTGCTGCGATCCAGTTCTTGCACAAAGAAATGGAAGGCCGGACTGTTCTTGAATATCAGTTAACTGGCCTGAAAGCATACAGTAAGCCGGGAAGTAAAGTTGGTAACAAACATTGGGTAAATATTCCTCCGGGAACCTCTGAGCATATAATAAAGAAGACTCTGGAAAAGGAGATCGAAGTTGGGAAAGATGAGAGAGTGCCATTAGATAGTTAACTTTTTACAACCGCTGGCATCACCCTTCCCATCGTAACAAGTTGCCTGAAATTACAAAAAAGGGGGCGCTACAGGAGTAGATCTAACAGACTTTGCATACGAATGGAGCCCCTAAAGGACTGGCGTTGAGGGCAAAGTATTAATATTTGTCTAATCACTATTTTTTCGCAGTTTTATAAATAAAGGATTCATCCCTGATTGACATTCCTACAGGAGGGGTTTAAATTCCTTCGGATTGGATTTTGTTTTGTTAGCGAACGAACAAAAGATGGAGGGAGGGCATGTTAAATTACATATGGTTGTTTTTAATGCTGGTTTCGATTCTGGTAGGAGCGGTCAATGGCAGGCTGGGTGAGGTCACGAAGGCGGCTGTCGATTCTGCATCAACGGCTGTTGAGATTTCGCTGGGGCTTATAGGTATAATGGCACTCTGGCTTGGGATCATGAAAATTGCTGAAAAGGGGGGGATAATAAGGGTACTTGCCCGGTTGATAAGGCCCATTGGGAAGTTCCTGTTTCCCAGGATTCCGGAAGACCACCCTGCAATCGGGTTGATGCTAATGAATCTTGTGGCGAACTGGTTAGGGCTTGGGAATGCTGCTACTCCCTTAGGGCTCAAGGCAATGGAATCACTCCAGAGTTTGAACAAAAAGAAAGATACCGCTACAAACGCTATGGTTGTCTTTCTTGCTCTTAACACCGCAAGTATATGCATAATTCCAATGACAATAATTGCTGTTAGGACAGAGCTGGGTTCGAAGAATCCCTTTGAAATTATCAGCACTACGTTTTTAGCAAGCCTATGCGCTACTATTGCAGCGGTAACCGCTGCTAAATTGCTCCAAAGATTACCGTCATTCAAGAAAACCGACCCTGACCTGGAAGAAGAACGCAAAGATGAAGATGGGAGGCAATAATGGTTGACTCATTAAGCTACGCTCTTGGTGATACAATCAGTGCGGCTGCTGGAGCTATTCAGAGTCATGAGTCTTTGTTTGTTGTTCTGATGAAAAGCTTTTCAAATCTGGCGATCCCTCTTTTACTATTTGTTGTTCCACTGATTGGATTTGTGAAGAAAGTAAAAGTTTATGAAGTTTTCATAGATGGCGCAAAGGAAGGATTTAACATTGCGGTCAGAATAATTCCCTATCTGGTTGCTATCCTTGTAGCAATTGGTATGTTTAGAGCATCGGGAGCTATGGATGTCTTTGTCAGGATATTCTCGCCGATTACGCGGCTTATTGGCATGCCAGCTGAGGTTTTGCCGGTTGCTATAATGAGACCCCTTTCTGGCAGTGGCTCCTTAGGAATTATTACTGACCTTCTGAAGACTCATGGCCCGGATTCATTCATTGGAAGACTTGCTTCTACAATGTTTGGAAGCACAGAGACAACCTTTTATGTGTTGGCTGTGTATTTCGGTTCGGTAGGTATAAAAAGGACCAGGCATGCGGTTGCGGCTGGACTGACTGGGGATCTTGTCGGTTTGCTAATGGCTGTTCTTATATGCAGGATTGTTTTTGGTTAGTCGATGTTTTCTATAAGTAAAGCAGCACCAAGGCCTCCCGCTGCACAAGAGGCCACTACTGCATAATTTCCTTTTATTTCTTTTAAAGCATTAACAGCATTCATTATCAATCTTATTCCAGTTGCAGAAAAAGGATGACCCAAGCTAATTGACCCCCCATAGAGGTTTAACCGGCTTTCTTCGAGCCTACCCTCGGGAGGTAAGAAATCAGGGATGATGGGATTCTGGGGCTCAGCATTCAAGCATTTTATGGTAGCAATTACTTGAGAGGCAAAAGCTTCATGTAGTTCAAAGACATCGATATCTGAAAGGGAGAGGTTCTCAGCTCTCAGCAGTTCTGATATGGCGTAGGCAGAACCGAGGAGGAGCTCTTCCCTGTTGTTTGTTGTAGCATAAGCATAATCCTTTATCCTGGCTTGTGGAGTAAACCCTTTCTCTACCATCTTTTCTGATGCCAGTAATACCACCGCTGCTCCATCAGTAGGAGGGCTCGCATTGCCGGCGGTAACCCTTCCATCTGTTTTGAAAGCGGGTCGCAACTCTGAGAGCTTTTCCATAGAGGTGTCTTCTCGAATCGTGGTGTCAGAGTCGATTTCTTCTCCTGTTGGAAGAGATAATTTTATAATGTCACTTTTGTATTTCCCTTCTTTTGTGGCTCTGGCAGCTTTCCTGTGGCTCTGCAGGGCAAACTCGTCCATTGCCTGTCGCGAGATGTCAAATTTTTCAGCAAGCATTTCAGCGTAGTCACCCATTTTAAGACCGGTAGAATGTTCCTGAAACTGCGGGATTTCCGGAAAGAAGTTTCTAAGTGGATTAGCTTTCGCAAAAAGGTAAAGCCTGGCAAAGGGGCTTTTTTCTCTCCTGGCTTTGAACATTGATCTTATAAAGGTTTCACGGTAAGTGACAGGCATGTTCGAAATCGACTCCACCCCTCCTGCTATGATAAGCTCACTTTTCCCGGATTTTATCTCCTCCATGGCGCTGGTTACTGCTCTCAGACCAGATATGCATGCTGCGCTGATGGTATACCCGGAAATTTTTCCGGGCAGGTTAAGATGGAATATTACCTCTCTTGCAATATTTGGCCCTTTGAGAAAGGGGACCACATTCCCGAGGATTATGTTACTAAGAAATGAAGGATCTAAGTCGGTTTTCTCTATCAGGTATCCGACTGCAAAACCTATCAAATCAAGGCTTGTATAGTCTTTCAGGAATGTGAACGATTTGGAGAAAGGGGTTCTACAGAAATCGATGATATAAATGATGCATCCTCCGTTAAATAGGATTCTCTATTTTAATAAATTCAGCATCAATAGAAGAATTTTGCTTCAAAAACTCTGTCAGGGCTTTGATTCCAAACTCTTCTGTAGCAGTATGGCCTGCCGCCACAAAATGGATCCGTTCTTCCTTTGCAAGATGATATGTTTCTTCGCTTACCTCGCCCGTTAGGTAAAGATCAAGTCTTTCCTCTACAGCTGTTCGGAGCTCCTTTTGAGCAGCACCAGATATTATCCCTATGGTCTTTATTACCTCGCTTCCAAACGGGAAAAAGATAGCTTTGGCGTTTATTTTTGCTTTTATCATTTCAAAGAAGTCTTCAAAACTGCAGGGTTCGATTTTCCCCTTTATTCCAATGTTCTGATCGTTGAAAATGCCAAATGGCTCCACCTCCTTCAGTCCTAATTCCTTTGCAATGATAGCATTATTCCCTATTTCTGGATGCGCATCGAGAGGTAGATGGTAGGCAAATAGATTAATATCGTTCTGGAGGAGCAATTTTATTCTTTCCTTAAAGCTTCCCTTGATGATATAGGGACTCTTATACCATATAATACCGTGGTGAACTATGATAGCATCGGCGTTTTTGTCTATAGCATGTTTAAACAGTTCGATTGACGCGCTAACACCGGTTACCACTTTTCCAATGTCTTCCTTCCCCTCGATCTGGAGACCATTTGGGCAATAATCCCGAAACTGGTCAGGCTTGAGGTAGTCGTTCAGAAGTTGTTCCAGTTCGCTCCTTTTCATCTTTTTCCCCCTGAGTTTTTCACGTTAAGATATTTTTTTATTGGGACAGGCTTTCCTCTTGAGAAATCGAAAAGCACCTGTGTAATTATAGCTTCAAGGATGTGTTTGCCTGACTTTGAGTGTATGTCTTGTTCCAATTTGATACTGGTGTTACCGATTTCCTTAATGGATGTAGAAATTTCCAGCGTTTCTCCCAGGGTGGCTGGAGAAAGGAAATTTACATTTATATTGACTGTAATGAAACCAATGTTCGCTTTGTGAAGGTCGGTTATGTTAAGGAACTTTTCTTTGAAATCCCATCTTGCATCCTCGAGGAATTCAAGAAACCTGGTGTTATTTACGTGTCCATAGTAATCTATATGGTATCCACGAACTTTTTTCTCAATAGTACTTTTCATAGCCATAAATATTAAAAAATTCATGGCAATTTTAAAATGTTTGTTTTAAATTCGAACTAGCGTAATTGTTAACTACCTGACGATAGATAGATAAGAATTTTACCCCTGAGGATAAAGGAGAAACAAGAGGAGGAAACTACTTATGTTAGATAGTAAGGTGAATGTTCATTTAATTAAGGAGCTAAACGAGTCAAGGGTGCTCAAGCTCATTAAGAAAGAGCGAATGATCTCAAGGATTGAGCTTGCCAGGAAAACAAATATTTCCAAGGTTGCAATTTCTGAAATAGTTAATCGCTTGATAAATCAAGGGTACGTTGTGGAAGTGGGTAAAGGGAATTCTACCAAAAAAGGGGGAAAGAAGCCGACACTTCTGAAACTGAACCCGGAGAATGGGTATGTTGTTGGGCTGGAAATCAAAAGTAAAAAAACCAGGGTTGCTATCGCCAACCTCGACTCAGAAATAGTAGCAGAGGGCGAGGTAAGCTACGAACTGGGGTCCACCATCGACGATGTAATTCAGTCCATTTTTGAGGAAGTGGACAGATTACTTGCCGTTAGACCACAGTATAGGGAGCGGTTAAAAGGAATTGGGATAGGTATACCCGGATTTATCAACTATTCAAAGGGAGAGTTGATCTACGCCGATACCATGAGAGGTTGGGATAATAAACCCATTGCTTCAAGATTTGCAGAAAGATACGCGGTCCCGGTGTTCCTCGAGAACGATGTAAAAGCTATGGCTCTTGGAGAATATCTGCTGGGCGC
>QNCQ01000163.1 GCA_003645825.1 Fidelibacterota bacterium | reverse complement strand
TTTGAGCTTTGCATATCGGATAAGATCCAGACGAGCTTGTTCAATTCCCCGGAATCTTTGAGGTTTTTAAGAATTTTCTCTATCGCTCTTTCAAGGTTTCCTGCCAGGGGTACAGGCGTGATATTTTTTATAGCCATAGAAAACTCTTTGGGACTTTTTATCCTTCCTACAAATGAGATTGTATCTGGCGCTGTGGCGAGGATAAGATTAAGCTCGAAAGGATATTCAAACTCGTCTGAAATTGTTAGGATGTAGGTAAGCAATTCTTCCAGAGCATTGGAGTTGTTAATCAGCAGGGAGGTAGAGTTGGAGTTATCTATTACAAGATAAAGGCAGGAACCTTTTTTTACGTTCAATCCAAGATATTTTTTTGAAAGGTAAGGTCTTGCGAAGGTGAGAATGATCAGCAGTATTATAAGTGTTCGCAGGAGCAGAATCAGTATCTGTTGTATTTTTAACCTTTTGATCACGTCTTTTTCAAGGTTTTTGATAAAACGTATGTCGCTAAAATAGACCTTTTTATATTTTCTCCTGCCCAGAAGGTGAATTATTGTTGGCAGGGAAATTAGTGGCAACAGGTACAGAATTCCAGGGTTTGCAAAAGCCATACGCTACAATCCTAACAGAGATATAACAATGCCTGAAATGATAGGAATTGCTATGTTATCATCAAAATTTTTGGGGAGTAGTTCTACAGCTGCTGCTGTTATCACTCCTATGAGCTTCGCATGGAGCGGTATTCCTGGCACCCAGATTGTGGCTATTAAGCTTGAGATCACAAAAGCTAAGGTTCCTTCAAGAGTTTTGTTGAAGATTTTTATTTTCCCGAATGACATCCCGAAGAGACATGCTGTTGGGTCTCCTATGGTCAGAAAGAGGAGAACTGTGGTGGCAATGTCCTTGGGGAAGAAAAATATGGTAAGGAAGCTGCCTATGAAAACGAAAGTGGCTCCGGTAAGGCTGTTTTTTGTTTCATGTTCCCTGATCATCCAGCCGAATATCTTGAGGTAGAAACTGAACAGGGGAGGAACAAGCATTCTGGATACCTCGGCAACAAGCATTATCACGGAGATTATTCCAAGAATAATAAGAGCTGTCCTTCTTTCAACGAAAAAATAGTATATCAAAGGGATTAGTGAGGCCGTGTAGTGTATGGCTTTTCTGGCTAATTCACCTTTTGTTAGTGTTCTCATCTATAACTCTTTCAAGTATTTTGAAGTTATCATATGGGGAACGTTTCTCAAAAATTGCGCTTCCTGCTACGATCAGATCCGTACCAACTTTTACTACGTCGCCTATTGTTTTTTCGTTTACCCCGCCGTCTACCTCTATCATGAGTTCATATTTTCTGGAGTTTCTGATTTTGTTTAGTATTTCCACTTTCTCCAGACATTTTTTTATCATTTTCTGCCCCCCGAAGCCGGGATAGACGGTCATAATAAGTACCTGGTCTATTGCTGGTAGAAAGGTGAGAATTTTGTCTACTGGTGTATCTGGATTAAGTACGATACCCGGCCTGATACCCTTTTGCCTGAGAAGCTCGATAGTTGACCCGGGTCTTTTATCTGCTTCGATATGAAAAAGGATGGTGTCACTTCCAGCTGCTATAAATGCATCAAGGTACTTTGCAGGGTTTTCTATCATCAGGTGGGTTTCCAGGTGCAGCTTTGTAAGTTTTCGAATAGCATCGATGATGATGGGGCCGAAGGTAATGTTTGGTACAAAATGCCCGTCCATCACATCCAGGTGTAATCTCTTTGCCCCTGCTTTCTCCACAGCTTTAATTTCAGCTTCGATTTTTGAGAAGTCCGAAGAGAGAAGAGACGGTACTAATTCTATCTTTTTTCTCATTGCGTTTTTATTGTGCTTACCTCCAATTCGATGCTTACAGGGTTTTCGAATACTTTTTTAGGAGCTGGATTTTGATCCAGCACGGTAAAGGGAGCAAATTCTTCGGTGGGAATATATCTTATATTGCCTATCGTTAGTCCCTCTTTTTTTATTTCTTCCTTTGCTCTGTTCAGGTTCATCCCTATGAGATCCGGTATGCGATAGAGTTTTGCTGGGGGACCAAGGCTTACCCAGAGTTTTACTTTGCTCCCTTCAGCGATTATGTATCCAGGCTTTGTGCTTTGGTCAGTGACCACTCCTTCAGGCATTATGGAAGAATAAATTTTGTAAACTGTATCGATAGCTATGTGATATTTTTCCAGTTCCAGCCTAGCAGCGTCGACGGGTTTTCCGACGACTCTAGGCATAGGGTGATATATCTTCCCACCGGCTATAACCAGCTTTACAACGCGACCTCTTTTCACTTTTTTACCTGGATTCGGGATTTGGTCGATAACTGTTCCTGGTGACTTATCAGTATTTTTTAAAGTGTCTATTACGGTTACTTCAAATCCGTTAGCAGTCAGTATTGCCTCTGCTTCAGGGAATTCCTTTCCTATAACATTTAGCATTTCTACTTCTTTTCCGTGTTTTACATACCAGGGCATAATAATTTTATTCATTGCTATGACAAAAACTATGGTGAAAATTACAAAAGCTGTTGCTATCCTGAAAAAATTTCTTAGGCCTATTGACATTTCAAAGCTCGTTTATTTTTGACCATTATACTTTATTAATCTTACGGCAAAACTTCCAGTCATTTTGTGTCTGTGAGGGATAATGGAAATGGCTCCTCGTTCATCGCAGTATTTTTTATCTATAAGGTTCCAAGCAGGTTCCACCTTGAACTCTTTGTGTTTTTGTAAAAATCTGTCGACTACAGCCCAGTTTTCTTCGTGTTCAAGGGAACAGGTACAGTAAACAATGACTCCGCTATTTTTGATGTGCTGTGCCATATTCTCCAGTGTACTGATTTGCAGTTCGGGCAGATTTTTAAGATCGACAGGGGTGCGATTCCAGCGTATATCCACATTTTTCACTATAGTGCCTGTAGCGGTGCAAGGGGCATCAATTAGCACTTTGTCTATTCTTGGGAAGCGGGACTTTGCAGCATCAAGCTTGAGGAGTTCCACGTTTTTAAGTTTCAAAAGCTTTAGCTCGTTTTTCAGGAGAGTTAATCTCCGCAATGAGATATCGTTGGCATAAACTTTTATATTCCGAACCAGTTGTGCTATCAACGTGGTTTTCCCGCCGGGGCCAGCACAGCAGTCAAGGACAGTCTCGTTTTCCGCAGGGTTTAAGAGAAAAACCGGAAGAGCCTGTGAAAGATCTTGAACAGAACAGAATCTGTTTTTAAAAATGTTGCTTTTAAGAAGTCTGGCGGGGTTGTCAGTGTGGAAAAAGTGAAACCCATTTAAGTGGGTTTCTTTAATATTGAGATCTTGCTCAAGTAGCATTTCTTTTAGTTTTTCCCAGGAGATAACAGCTGGGTTGTGCCTGAAAGTTGGATGGTATACTGAATTGTTAAAGCGAAGGAGCTCTATTGCTTCTTCTTTTCCGAATTGCTGAATCCATTTTGTTGTAAGCCATTTCGGATGGGAATATTCTACAGAGAGTCTTTTAATCTCAGGTAGCCGGGATAATTCCCTTTCTATTTGCGTTCTGTCCGGCAGATTTCGCAGTACAGCATTGATTAGTTTCGCTACCTCGAGGTTACAAATTTCCTTCGCTGCTTCAACCGTTTCAAATACGGCTGCGTAGGATGGAATTTTTAAAAGCATCGCTTGGTAAATTCCAACTCTCATGAGATTCAGGACAGTCCTTTCGAGCTTTTTGATATTTTTTTTGTAGGTGAGTGATATTAGGAAGTCAATATACGAGAGATTTTGAATAACACCTTTAATGATGTTATGAAGCAGTTGCCTATCGCTATGAAAGAAGTTTTCTTGTCTGGCTATTCTGTCTATTTCTCTATCACAGTTTTGCAGGTTGTTGTTAAGTCTATTCAGTATGAGAACAGCTGCTGTCCTTGGCTTCACGATATGAATCTGTCTCCGGTGTTCCCCCTGAACCCTTTTATAAATTCAGTTACTGTTAAAGGTTTTTTCCCTTCGGTCTGTAGCATGGAAGGGAGCAATAGCCCCCTGCCGGTCTGGATTTTCATACATTTTTTATCAAGATACACTATTGTACCCGGAGAGTAACTTGTACCAGTATCCTCGATATTGGCTTTTAAAAACCTTACCCGCTTATTCTTAAAGAATGAGAAAGCTCCAGGTACAGGAGATAGCCCATGAATTAGGTTTTTTATGTTTTTTGCTTCTTTTGACCAATCAATTCTCCCCATTTCGGGTTTGATTTTGGGGGCGTAAGTTGCGAGCTTTTCATTTTGAGGGATCGGTTTTACCTCCCCCCTTTCTACCATGTCAAGCACCCTAACCAGAGCTTTAGCACCGATTCTGGAAAGCTTGTCATGCAGGCTTCCAGCAGTATCGTCTTCTTTAATCTCGATCTTTTCCTGGTAGAGAATTTCTCCAGTGTCAACTTCTGGCTTTATCTGAAAAATTGTTATGCCTGTTTCGCGTTCACCATTAATGATTGCCCAATTAATTGGAGCAGCTCCGCGGTAACGGGGCAAGAGAGAAGCATGAAGGTTTATAGCACCTTTTCGGGGTATTTGCAGAAGGGACTCTGGAAGAATTCTGAATGCTACTACAACGAAAATGTCCGGCTCAAGCTTTTCTATTTGTTTACTGAACTCTGGGGAGTCCAGCTTCTCGGGCTGGAGGATAGTTAGATTTAGCTTTTCTGCAGCTTCTTTGACGGGAGTTTTGCTGAGCTTTTGGCCTCTTCCTCGTGGTTTGTCTGGACCTGTGACCACAGAGATTATCTGATGGTTTGATTTTCCTATTAGTCGGAGATAAGGATCTGCATAGTCAGGGGTGCCCATAAAAACTACTTTCATGGGGGAGTTTTATATCTCCTTAAGAGCTTGCTCTTTTAGTTTTTTTAGCTTTGGCGATAGAAAACTTCTTTTTAGAGGGCTTATTCTATCGATGAAGTATATTCCGTTCAGATGGTCAGTCTCATGCTGAATTACCCTTGCCATTAAATCT
>QNCQ01000162.1 GCA_003645825.1 Fidelibacterota bacterium | reverse complement strand
TTCTTGTATGCTGCAAGTTTGGAAATTTTCACAGGTACTTCACTTTACCGGCTTTTTCAAGTTGTTCAACAATCTGCTTTACCTTCTCGGATTCCCCTCTTTTTGTAACCAGTATTGAGTCGCTAGATTGGATAATAACCAGGTCCTCTACTCCTGCGGTGGCTATAAGCAACTTCTCTGAGAAAATATAACACCCTTTTGTATCCACACACACACTCTTCCCGAGCCTTATATTTCCCTCACTATCTTTTTCCTTCAGGTCATATACAGAATCCCACGACCCTACATCGCTCCAGTTAAAATCACCCTTTATTACATAAACATTTCTCGCTTTTTCCATTACTCCGTAATCTATTGACTCAGGATGAATACCCTGCCATTCTTCTTTCAGGACTTTCTCATACTCAGGTCTATTTATTACCTCCTGAATTTTCATAAGGCTATCGTATAACTCCGGCATACAGTTCTTTATTGCAGTCAATATAGTGGATGCTTTCCAGATGAACATACCACTGTTCCACAGAAATTCTCCACTTTCTAGAAACTTCAGAGCTGTCTCGTAATTTGGCTTCTCAGCAAAGGTTTTTACCCTGTAGGCTTTTCCCTCATACAACTTGCTCTTTTTATCTATCTGTATGTAGCCATAGCCGGTTGCAGGTCTGGTGGGAGATATCCCAAAAGTCACAAGCCCATTTTCTTGTCGTGCGACCTCTACCCCTAGCTTTACAGCTTCTACAAAACCGCCGACATCTCTAATATAATGGTCAGCAGGGAAAACCCCCATTACCGCTTCAGGATCCTTCTCTCTTATAAACAAAGCAGAAAGACCTATACAGGGTGCCGTATTTTTCCCACTCGGTTCCATTATGTAGTTTTCATCAGGAAACTCCGGAAGAGCTTCAAGAGTTTTTTCATAAAGAGGTTCACCAGCCACAATGAAAATTTTATCTATTGAAGTAACTCTCTTTAGCCTGTCATAGGTAAGCCGCAACATCGATTTGTCCTCTTCCACAATATTCAAAAACTGTTTTGGACACTTCCTTCTGCTTCTTGGCCAGAATCTCTTGCCAGCTCCACCAGCCATTATCACAGCGTACATTTATACCTCACAAATTTATTCCCCCGATGAACACTTTTTTAACATCCCCACCAAGCCAGTAATACTTTCCGTCAAATCTTACTTCCAATTCCCCACCTTTAGCTTTTAGTCTTATGGGAAACCTGTTCCTCAGTACACTGTTTATCACTATAGCACTCGCTACTGAGCCTGTCCCACATGAAAGAGTCTCTCCTTCTACGCCTCTTTCGAAGGTTCGGATCTTCCATCCGCTATCGGTCTTCTCTATCAGATTAACGTTAGAGTTAAACTGTTCTCTTATCGGTTTTGCAAAAGAATCTATATCAATCCGGTCTATTCCCTTCTCTATTACAACAACATGAGGAGCACCCGTATCTACAAAATACATATCCTTCCCACCAAACGATACCTTTTTTGCGTCACCGCCCTTCACAGTTACGTAAATTCCATCTTTTCCATATATCCCCTTGTGAGGCCCATCGCTTGAGAGAAAAAGAAACTCTCTGCTATTCAAAATCCTGGATTCAACAACAAAAAAGATCGAAGCGCGCCCTCCATTACCACACATAACAGGACCTGAGCCATCGCTATTAAAATAATTCATTCCGAAATCAAAACTGGGTTCATCTGTGATAAAGATGATACCGTCAGCTCCGATGCCAAACCTTCTATTGCACAGCTTCTCAGCCAGCGCTGAATACATGTTCGGCTCTATCAACCCGCTTGTGTTATTCACCATTATAAAATCATTCCCACATGCCTGAACCTTCCAAAACTTTATCTTAGTCAAGTATAACCTCCTCTCCCGCGGTTTCCCATCTTGCCCTCACTCTTATTCTGTTCTCGGGAAACCAGAATGGTTCTGAAGGAGTATAGGGGAAAACTTTTCCACCATCAAAAATACAATCTCCATCTTTATCATACCATACGAATAGAGAGTACTTCCCTGGAAGCAAATACTCTATGAGAAATTCGCCATCTGCACCGGCCCTTACAGCTCGTTTGAATTTTCCATCATCCCGAATGGCTTCAACCATCAAAAGCTCTTTTTTTTCAATATTGGAAATGAGGTGACCGGATATCGAACCTGTTTGAGCAAGAGAAAGGGTGGTAAACCGGTATGAAACTACTGTATCAGACATTGTCAAACCTGATAAATCATAAATTCTTCTACCATCAGCCCGAATAATAAATTCCCTCCCCGCGAGATTTTCTCCTCCGGCGAGTTTCAGAATGAGAGTGTTACTGTCCAGGACTCTTTTCTCAAATCCTATTGAAGCTGAGTCCACCAGGATTTCAATTCCTCCACTATCTATAACAACCGGTTCGCTGAAATCAAGCCTTACTTCCACATCTGGGTCTACATCCCTGGCTCCATTCCGGGGAATCACATCTACCACAGATGGAGGGACTGAATCCACATAGCTTTTCCATTCGAGATCCAACGCGAGTGTATCACAAAGTTTCTTGCCATAAATATCTAGTAATCCCCTCAATGCCAGCTTACCTTTCAGTCTTTCTCCAATAACGTCAAGCCCAACGTTTAAAACATTTTCGTTTCCATTAGCTACCCATGTAGATCCGACTTTTACACTATTAGCATCTACAAAATCTACACTGGCGACCGATAGAGAATCCTCCTTAAGTTTATGAGTGAACCTTATTCTCAAAATTCCTTTCTCAATTTTATAGGAAACTACCCGAAAAGGTGAAAGCTCTACCTCCTGAATGTAAAAGTTAACCCTATCCACTGTCTGGCCCGATTTTTCAACGTTTATTTCACTGAAGGGAGGTAACCCTATAAGAGATAACTGTTTGTCTTTCAAGGGATCAGACAATCTGGTGCAAACTGCAAGAAGTCTGTACACCCCGGGACTTAAATTTCTGAATTTGTAAGAACCGTTCTCTCCGACCTGACATATGTAATCGGGGAGAGAACCTAAGGGAGAATCGGGGAAACTGTCTCTGGCTCTGTAAGCCAGAATAAAACAGTTAAGCTTTTTCGGTAGATTATAAACAGTCCCTAAAATACTTGAATTATCAATTGAGTCTCCGGTAGAGAATGCTATTCTTATATCTTCTTTTGCAAAATTGCCATGTAAATCCTGGACAGATCGCCCCAGGGAAACTATATAAGTAACATCTTTTTGTAATCCCTTGATATTTTTTATAACTACCTTTCTACCTTTTATTTCAACCTCCGGTTTTGTCAGAAGTGTAGGCGATATCATTAAACGAGATTCTGCGTTCTTGATCTGAACAGGTTCAGAAAATTCCAGAAAAATTTCACTTAACCCGGTTACGTTGGTTTCCATATCCTTTGGGACCGATGAAATAAGTACAGGCCCCTCTTTGTCCTCAGGACCACCGCCAGGTGGTCCCTGAGCCGCACAACCAGCCAGCATAATCACCAGAATTATATTCAACCACCTACTCGGCATTCTGATAAGATTCCTTTGTAAATCGATAGTAAACCCGGTTCGGAAACTCAGGATATTACCCCGAGTTCCTTACCAACTTTCTCAAACTTTTCAAGGACGAAATTCATTTGATCAAAGGTGTGTGTGGCTATATAGCTTGTCCTCAATCGAGCGGAATTCTCCGGAACTGCAGGAGCAACCACTGGATTCGTATATACCCCTTCTTCGAACAACCTCTTCCAGAATGCAAAAGTTTTCATACTATCCCCTATCACTATAGGGATTATCGGGGTCTCACTTGTGGAGGTGTCAAACCCAAGTTTTTTAAACTCTTCTCGCATGTAGTTACTTATGTTCCAGAGATGCTTTCTTCTCTCGGGTTCTCCCTTTATAATCTTTAGTGCCTCTTGGGTCGAAGCTACCACACTCGGGGGCAAACTGGCAGTAAAAATAAAACTCCTCGTGTGATGTTTCAGGTAATCTACAACATACTCATCGCCTGCGATGAATCCTCCTACAGCCGCAAAAGACTTCGAAAAGGTGCCCATGATAAGATCAACATCAGAAGTTAGGCCGAAATGAGCTGATGTCCCATCGCCATTTGGTCCAAGAACGCCTATAGAGTGAGCATCGTCAACCATCAATCTGGCACCTTTTCGCTTTTTTACGACATCAACAATCTCTGGCAACTTAGCAATGTCACCTTCCATGGAAAAAATCCCGTCAACCACTACAAGAATACCTTTATTTTCAGGAATACTATCTAAAACTCTTTTTAGATCATCAAGATCATTATGCCTAAATCTTAGAATCTGACCCCGGGAAAGCAAACAACCATCAACAATACTTGCATGATCGTATCGGTCGATAACAACTACATCGTTTTTCCCTACAAGCGTCGAAATCACCCCCAGATTAACCAGATACCCCGTTGAAAAGACCAGGGCAGCTTTCTTGCCGACAAATTCCGCAAGTTCTTTCTCAAATTCAACATGAATATCAATGGTTCCATTTAGAAACCTGCTTCCTGTTCTACCAGTCCCATACTTTTTTAGTGCTTTTTCTGCAGCTTCAATTAATCTTGGATGATTCGTCAAACCAAGATAGTTATTTGAACCCAGCATTATTATCTTCCTGCCATTATGTTCTACAACTGTACCGTCACCGCCGGTAAAGGGCACAAAATAGGGATAATACCCCTCCTCCCTCGCTACCCTCGCATCCTGAAATCTCATGCACTTCTCAAAAATATCCATTTTCCTCCTCCTTCAATTCAATTCGAGTCAGCTTAATTTAACCTTACTCCCTCTGAACTGCAACAGGTCCTATCGTCCGATAAAATCTGTTAAGCTTTTTAAGTATTCAAAAATCTATGTGTAAAATATTGAAAAATCAATTGACTAAATACTTTGATTCCTTCAACGATATTTTTCCCTCACTGTAAACATAGTACTGAAAACCTTTTTTTAAACTTGCTGCTCCTATTTCACCATCTTTCCTCACAGCAAGAA
>QNCQ01000161.1 GCA_003645825.1 Fidelibacterota bacterium | reverse complement strand
GTTCTTTAGTATCAAAGCTTCTGCTTTGGCCTGATCTCTTTTTTCTTTAAAAGGAGCAGTCTGTATTATCAGTTCATCACCCCTAGACTTATCAAATTGAGAGGGCACGGCAGCCACTTCTCTCACACTTTCAATTATGTCAGGTGAAACCCCTTCCTCAAGAAGAACATTTATAACCTGACGCTTAATAACGGGTATTGAAGTAGCGGCAACACCTCCACTTTTCCCCCCTTCGGCAGATTTTCCCTTCTTTTCCACCGCAGGTCCAGGGGACTCAAACCCAGGTAATGGCAAATAAGATTCTGACTCCTGTTCTTTTTCAGTCTCTTGCCCGGAAGGAATTGCCGCTTGTTCCCCGGACTCAGGCAATTTGTACTCAAGTTCTATATTTACATCCACAATGTATTTGACTTCATCTAAAATCTTGCTCAGAGCTTCATTAATGCGTTCCTTAATAGTATTTTCCAGCATAATTTTCTGGGAATAATAGGATATATGCTCAGTTTGCTGATATAAACCTGATACAAACAAAACTACAAGCAATACACTTAAAGCAATCTTTTTCATTTTATTTTCTCCTCATAAAATCACTCCATTGTCAAAAACACAATTTCTACCCTTCTATTTTGAGCCCTTTTGGCCTCCGTAGAATTGGCTTCCTCAATAGTTTTCCCCGGAGCTCGTGGTCTCGTGTAGGCATATCCGATCGCCTGAAATCTCTTCGGGTCCACTCCTCTTCTTATGTAATACTTCACCACCTCACATGCTCTTGCCGAAGACAGCTCCCAGTTGGAGGGATAGGTATTGGAAGTTATAGGAACATTATCAGTATGCCCCTCCACAGCAATGGGAAAAACCGATTTCCTTATAAGAGGCTCCAGCTTATCCAGAATAGGATATATACGGGGATCAAGAACAGCACTTCCAGATTCAAAGGTAATTTCACTCGGTATTTTTATAGCAACACCACGAGGACTCGTCTCCACCTCAATTACATCTTTCAGGTTCTCCTGTTCAACAACCTGTACTACCTGTTTATAAATTTCACTCAGCGAATAAGTTTTGGTCTTCTTCTTCCCAAGCGCTTTCCCCATAGAATTACTAAACATTTCCAGTTTTACAGGGTCTATCGTAGACATCGAAAAAAGCAAAACGAAAAAGGTCAGAAGCAAAGTCATCATATCACCGTAGGTTAAAAGCCACGGCTGTTCTTCTTTCTCCTCACTTGTTATCTCTATATTTTTCTCCTCATACATTTTTGTTAACTTTCCTCAGGTTTTTTCCACTCACGGGGTCTTAAATAAGAGTTTAATCTCTCCCTAACAATCAGAGGATGTTTTCTATCGTGAAGCAGCATAACCCCCTCTATAAGCATCCTTTGTAGCATGTTCCTCTTTTCAATCCTTGACTCAAATTTAACGGCCATTGGGTTGAATACAAGATTTGCAAGAATAACACCATAAAAGGTAGTTATAAGCGCAGCGCCCATTCCTGCTCCAAGTGTCTTCATTGGATCTTCGCCCGCAGCGGAAAACTCACTCATCCCATATAACATAACCACAAGACCAATAAGAGTACCAATCATTCCAAATGCAGGAGAAAACTTCCCCATCGTTCTCAACACGTTAGCTTCCGCCTTTTCCCGCTGATTCCTGTTTATAATACGTGTCTCAAGAATCGTGCGTATCTCTTCCTTGTTATAACCATCCACAATCATCTGAATCCCGTCCCTTAGAAAAGGATCCGAGATACTCGGGATTTCTTTTTCAAGGTCTTGCATACTTTTCCTGGCCACAGGAGCAAGATCCACAATGTTATCAACAAGAGCTGCCATCTTAATTTTCTCGCGTCTGAAAACAGCAATAGCCGACTTTATTATTCCAAGCACCTCTCCCATTGAAAAGCTTATCATCGTAGCTGCCAGTGATCCACCTACAACTATTAGGAAACTGGGCAAGCTAACAAAAATCAAAAAATTAGGGGTAAGCTGATAAATCCCCATTAAAATCAGCCCCGTACCCGCCAAAATACCTAACAAACTTGCTATATCCATACTGCCCCTATTCTTTTTTTAATTCCCTAACACTTCTCAGTCTGTACTCTCGCATAGCTTTTAAAATGTTCCTCACATCTTCGTAATCCGGATCCAATTTCAAGGCAAGATTCCAATTTAAAGTTGCCCTCTCTATATCTCCTAACTTGTAATAAATAGATCCTCTTCTTGCATAAGCCAAGGCTAAATTCGGATTCAATTCTATAGCTGCCTCCACCTCTTTCAAAGCACCTATATAATCGCCTTCATAGAAGAATTTAAGGGACCTCGAAAGATGCCTAAGTGCTATATTCGTATTCCTTTCCAGAGCATACTTTGCAAGCTTAATAGTCCTCAAAGAATCCTCGAGTACCCCGACCTTCTGTCGTAAATAAGTCACCTGACTTGTTAAAAATTTAATCTGATTTTCATACAACCTAAGAGAATCTCTAAGTCTTGCTATCTCCAGATCAGCAGCCTTAATAGTGGAGTCAAGTTTCTCCGCGTAGTATTCCTCTATACTCAACGCTTTTCTTACTTCTTCTCCGGGGGCACCTTTTACCACCCTTGTCCTTATCTCGCTCTTGCTCATCCTCGGAACTACAAAATCAACTCCGAAGATAATACCCGGTGAATTATACTTACACCTTTCCCCAAACTCAGGCAAATTCTCCAGATGAGTTATACCGATATTCAATTTATAATCAGTACTCAATGGAATCCTTACAGCCACATTTATACCATTGCCATCATATTCCGCAAGAATATCAAGCCCCCCCCTTTCTTTCATTGCAGCCGTCCTGAGCAAAAAGCCGGCAAATATGCCTGTCCTTGATTTCTTCTTGGTAGTATCAGTGTAAACCTTAGCAAAAGCACCCGTCCCAAATCCTATATAAGAATTAAACGAATAGTACTCGTAAACTTTCTCGTTGCTTATTACACCAAACAGAGAGATTGTCTTCGTATCAAGATCCATTTTGCTATTGCCCTGTTGAAAAACAAAATCGTGAACACCTGCTGTAAAGCTAACATTGTTGTAAATAAAAAACTTTTTCTGAACATGTATACCAAACTCAACCGGAGGTGAACCGCTAACTCCCTGTATGGATGTCAATCCAAGCTTGAAAGTGTTTGTTAGATCAGCATCAAAATAAACAGCTTTAGAAACATTTAAGGAATCTATCAATCGGAAAATCTCTGTAGAAAATCCTGTCCTAAAAATATATGGAGTAGGATATACACTACTGGTGGGTATCTTTATCATGTAACCAGGTTTGCTAAACGCAACCCTGGTTACAGAGGCACTCACAGTAGCAACAAAAACCAGAACAACTAAAACTATGAGGCAATACTTTTTTCTCATATACATTACTTCTGCCTCGGTGTATAATTAACCATATCTTTCCAATTTTTCCAATTTTTATTTTTCAGCGTTTTGGTAAAATACATTGCTGACATCCTGAAAAAAGGGAAAGAGAGGGAGCCGTTGCCTTTCCCCTCGTATGCGGGTTTAACAGCAACGCCATTCCCAGAAGGGGTGGAAGACTCCCTCTCAAAACTTTTATTTCTCTGATGCATAAACTTTAGACCCAAAAACATCACACTTCATTCCCGAAAAGATTTTCCAAGATTCAAATACTCTTTTGCTCTCTCTATCAATTTACTCTCAGGGCAGACCATTCTAAGTTTTCTGAAAGTTTCCTCAGCTTTCTTTCTATCTCCCAGTTTAAGATAACCGAGAGCGATTTTAAAAAGCGCTGCATCAGTTTTGTTCCCATCACCCAGATCCGGTACCGCCTCAAAGGCAGAAATCGCCTCATCATACCTCTCCATCGAATAATAACACTCCCCCAACCAGTACTGAGCGTTGTCTGCCAGTGGATGCGTCCTGTCAACCGATACCAGGTATCTGAACTTTTCAATACTGGATTTATATTCCTTAGCAAAATAAAGGCTCAAAGCCTCGCTGTAAATTGAGCTATATTCCTGAGCGCTTATCTCCCTTACAGCTTCCCCTGTATCAGACCCGGGAGAGAATTTTATATTCTCGAGAATAGCTCTTGAGAACTTTTTATCTTCCCGAATCGCCCTGATCAACCCTTTAAGATTCCTTATCTCTGCTTCTTTCCCTTTAAGTGAATCACAAAGAAGCTGATTCTGCGACTTCAACCTCTCCAGTTCCGCCCTTAACTGTTCCAGTTCTGCCTGCTGAATTATAAGTGCAGACCTCAGATCCAGAATTTCAACGGCCTTTTTTTCAAGCTCCTTCCTTTTTTCCTCAAGCTCCTTATCAACACTTTGGGCCCAGACCGATACAAAAAATGCTATAGACAGTACAGCGACAACAACTCTGACCATTAGTCGTAATACTCCCATTCTATGTTATAAGAATAACCAATAAAAGGTCCAAAGTCGTGCGGTAGCACGAGCTCAAACCTACCTGTTTCCCCTGGCTGAAGAGAATTGTTAGAGGTTATCCCTGTCTTTTCAAAAGTATATGTAGAACCCTCAACAAAGGTAGTTTTTATATCTGTACCCCCACTCCAATCTTTGCGAAACACAAAATTTATCTTCACAAAGTCCGCCCTTCGAGTGCCAATATTTTTCACTTCCCCGTACAGAATTGTGTTCCCTGATTTATCTTTTCTTTCCTTGATCGAACCTACCAGCACACAGTTTGCCTGGCCCTTCGAAGGTTTTACCGCCCTCTCAGCCTCTGCTCTCGGGATGAACACAGGCTGAGTATACCCACCCACCTTGCCGCTTTGAAGAGAGGTTTCAGCCTCCTCCGGGATAACATATTCTTCAGGCTGGCTCTTCGTATTCGACACAATTCGCACTACATCGGACCTCCTTAGCACAAGGTAACCAATTAATGTTTCCACCTTTATTACCTCATCATCCTGATACACAACCCTTCCGAAGACCGAACTCCCATTGGTCATAATTATCTCTTTATCATAGAGCGATAAGGGAT
>QNCQ01000160.1 GCA_003645825.1 Fidelibacterota bacterium | reverse complement strand
GGTCATATACACAAAGCCACAGATAGCATCTGTGGGTTTAACCGAAAAAGAAGCGCAAAAAAGGGGAATTGAATACCACCTCGGGAAATTCCCATTCAGCGCAAACGGCAAGTGTGTCGCTTCAGGTGACATTTACGGGTTTGTAAAAGTACTCTTTGATAAAAAGGATGATTCAATAATCGGAGCTCAGATAGTAGGGCACGAAGCATCTGAGCTGATTCATGTCTTTGTGAGTGCAATCAACATGAGACTAAAATACAAGAACCTGAAAGATTTAGTTTTCGCTCATCCGACTGCTTCTGAAGCAATCCATGAAGCAATACTAGCAAGCTTTAATGAACAGATTCATATATAAAAGAGAAAAATGAGTGGGGAATTACTCTTACTTGACCTTGGCAAATCTGGATACTTCGAGACATGGGAACTGCAGAGGAAGCTTCACCAGCTAAGAGTGACAGGAAAAATAAGCGATACGCTCATTTTCGTAGAGCACAATCACGTTTATACTCTTGGGAAAAACGCCAGGAGAGAAAACCTCATCGCAAGCGACGAATATCTGAAGTCGCGGAACATTGAAGTCTACGAAACAGACCGGGGCGGAGACATTACATATCACGGCCCGGGACAGCTTGTAGGTTATCCCATCTTCAACCTCAAAAAACACAAAGAAAGCATCTCGTGGTTTGTAAATTCAGTAGAAGAAGTGCTGATACAGGCTCTAAAAAATTTTGGCATTGAAGCAGACCGAATAAAAGGACTGACCGGCGTCTGGGTCGGAAACAAAAAAATCGCTGCTATCGGGATGAGGGTCTCTAAATGGGTAACAATGCATGGATTCGCTCTCAATGTTACAACAGATCTTTCCTATTACCTTGGAATAATACCCTGCGGAATAATGGACAAAGGGATTACCAGAATGGTTGATTTGAATCCTGAAGTAAACATGGACGCAGTCAAGAGAGCCATATTAGAAAAGTTTGTCAAGGTCTTCAAATTTAAGGTGGTAAAACCTCTCAAATCAGTAAAAGAAATTTTGGTTGAAACATGATACTAAGAAAACCAACCTGGCTCAAGATAAGAGTCATCTCAAACGAAGAGCGCAAATTCCTTACAGGTTTAATCAAAGAGTACGGACTCAATACAGTTTGCGTTGAGGCAAAGTGCCCCAACCTATCAGATTGCTGGAGCCGGAAAACAGCAACATTTATGATCAATGGCAGAATTTGCACGAGGAACTGCAGGTTCTGTTCTGTAACCACAGGGAAACCGGAACCCCTCAACCCCGAGGAACCGCTGAAAGTTGCTCTTGCTATAAGAAAGCTGGGGTTAAAGTATTGTGTAATAACCTCTGTTACCAGAGATGACCTCCCTGATGGAGGAGCAAACCAGTGGGCAGAAACAATACTAGAAATAAAAAAAATAAATCCTGGAGTAAAAGTCGAGGTACTCATCCCCGACTTCAAAGGTAACAGAGATGCTCTGAACAAAATCTTCAGTGCAAACCCGGATGTACTCGGACACAATTTAGAAACAGTCAAAGAGCTCTACCAGAAGGTGCGTCCTGAGGCAAACTACGAAATTTCTCTGGAAATACTAAAACGCTCAGCAGAAAAGGGTTTTATAACAAAAACAGGAATAATGGTTGGACTTGGGGAAACTGCAAATCAGGTTAAAAGACTAATAGACGACGTATCGGAAGCTGGCTGTAAAGTACTGACAATCGGGCAATATTTACAACCTTCTAAAGAGCATCTCTCTGTTGCAAGATATGTAACGCCAGAAGAGTTTGAAAATTACCACAACTATGCCCTTGCCAGGGGCATAAAATATGTCTTTTCCGCTCCGCTGGTAAGAAGTAGTTACCATGCCGACGAAGTATTCAATCAGTCTGCTTAAAAAAACAAAAACAACCGCTTTCTTTATGATACCACAACAAACCGAATAGAGATACCGGGGAACTTAGGATCAACTTTTTGTCACAACTGAATAAAACTCAGAAAAGTTATCAGCAGATACAGTAAGTTAACCTGTTTAAAGTTACTTTCTCTTTTTGAGAAAGGGATTTATTGTAAGATAAAAGCGTTTCTCACTATACCATGAAACGGGAAAGTACTCTTAAAACATCGGATCCCATGGCGGGAGCAATATCGGCTTACTCTGCCAGACTTTTACAATCCTCTCAGGCAAAAACCTTTT
Source organism: Fidelibacterota bacterium (assembly GCA_003645825.1). Classification (GTDB taxonomy): domain Bacteria; phylum Fidelibacterota; class UBA2242; order UBA2242; family B5-G15; genus B5-G15. The sequence continues at coordinate 2,847 of QNCQ01000160.1, read as the reverse complement.
ATGAATGACTATTCTAAACATATATTCATCAAACCACCTATCTGTCATTATCAAGTAGCCCTGAAATCCATCGTCGCTCCCCCAGCTGTTTTCCAGCAACCACTTTGTTATCTTACCATCAGCTGTTGTATCTATCCCAACAAGAGACATTCCATGTGTGGAACCACTGTCAAAAGACAAAATTCTACGTCTCTTATCCATACCAAACTCGACACCAAGCAAGGAGCTATAGTCGTAGAGTCCCAGAGCAAGCAACCCTTCTTTCCTGTAAAGCTGTTTTCCAACATCACAGGAGAAATATAAAGGCTCATCGGAAAGTATGGACTTCTTTGCATATACCTTTAGCTCTGACGAAGGAACGTTCACAAACTTCCAATTCCTTCCTTCCCAGAGATCCCTGTCATACTCGATTTCATATAACCTGTAATATTCTTTTGAAGGATCGTCCATTAGCATCACATAATCGTCCAGATTTACCCCAACGACCTTTTTGTAAAAGCTCTGTGGAGTATACTCTCCCAGGGGATGTAAATTCCCTTCCTTATCCTCGTATCTCCACCCGAACTTATGAGGTGGCTGCCCAAGGAAAATAACAAGCAGTCTGTAAACGTCCTCAAGCATCTTCTCCTTTTCGGATCGCAACTTCCTTATAGAGTATCCTTTTCTGCTCAGTTCCCTGAGTCTTATCCCATCCTCCCTCAATTTTCTCGCAAGCAACCTCCTCATCGTAGAGGTGTTCTCGCTGTTATAACTCTCCCCAAAGACCTCTTTTGGAACAACTCCATATTTCTTTATAAGATCAACAGCCATGCTCCAGACACCACCATCCTGGATGGGATGCTTAAACAACCACTCTACTTTTCGTGAATCTGGTTCCTCTTTTCTTGTTTCTATAACCGCCTCAAGGAAAAGATTCGATTTCTCAAGCAGATCATAGAAAAACAGGTAGTTCTGGGAAAATTCAAAATCCTCAACATTAAGATTTTTTAATACCCTCGGTCTCAGCACATTTAAAGACGCAAAAAGCCAGCACCTACCAGAAGATTTTTGATCCGTTATCCCCCCTGTCTCAATTCGATACGCAAAATGTTTGTCGATTGAATTAAGAACGTCCCTGTTCAGAACAAGGTCTTTGATGTTATTGTTGGAGACAGCATTTCTAATAGCTTTCAAATCAGAATCTTCCAGTACACTTTTTTCAAGCCTCTCCAGAAGTTGCGAGGAAATCTCTCCTTTTTTGCTGCCCCCAGACAATAAAAAACTACAAAAAATAGCCATCAACAGCGTAACTCTAAACGCTTTCACGATCCCTCTCCTTATAAAACCCGCTTAAATTTATAGGTTATAAAAGTTTTTCCACAGAATTTTACTAAGTTTCTTTGACTCTTCCAGAATCAGCTCCTCATCAAGGGTAAAGAAAGTACCCTTCTCGAAAATCATTTTCCCATTTTTAAACACAACCATCGCAGGGGTATCACACATGCCAAAGGCAACATGAGAGAAAAGAGTTTCCAGATTAAACTCCACAAGAGGAACGTAGTCAAAAATAACTATATCAGCACTCGCACCCTTCTCAATAACACCAACTTTCCTTCCGAAAACTTTGGTTGCAACCTCTGAGTTCGTACCAAAAAGACTGTTAAAAAGTTCCGAAGAAACCACAGAAGAAGGTTTCCCCACCTGCCTTTGCGAGAGATACGCACTTCTTAGAGTCAAAAACATATTCGAGGTCATTCCATCCGTTCCAAGCCCAAATTTTGCTTCCTCAAATCTTTCCAGATCAAATACTCCATACCCATTTCTCATGTTGGACTCTGCATTACAGACGACAGTAGCACTGCTGGATTTCAAAATTCCGTAATCTTCCTGACTGAGAAATAACCCATGAGCAAGGATTGACCTGGAAGAAACTAACCCAAACCTACTCAGACGATGTATAGGTCCCTTATAACCTTTTTCAGTACAATAATCCATATCTACCTTATCTTCACCACAGTGTATATGAATACCAGCCTCGACACCACTTACATTTTCGCTTATCTCATACAACGACTCATCTGAAAGTGTAAAATTCGCGTGTAGGCCAAGCATTCCCTTTATCTGTTTATCATACTTATACTTCTCTATAAAATTAAGGTTTTCATCGAGTGCTTCATAAAATTTTTCCCTGCCGTGTCTATCGGAAATTTCATAGCAAAGTACTGCATCAATACCAGATCTTTTCACCACAGAAGCTATTACTTCCAGAATATTACTTATACTACTCGGGCTCGAGTGATGGTCAAAAATTGTTGTAACACCATGTCTTATTGATTCAAGAAGGGAAACGAGAGCAGAGATCTGAACAATTTCTGGGGTCAAAGAAGCATCAAATTTCCACCAAAAACTCTCAAGATTTGTCTTAAGATCCAAGAGTTTACGACCTGGCATCAAACCATGCGACAGAACCGTATAAAAATGGTTATGGAGATTCGTAATTCCAGGGAAAATTACCCTTCCTCGTGCATCATAAAAATCCATATCCATCCGCCGAGGAATCTTTTTAAAAACTTCTTCCTCATCACCTGCTTCTACTATCTTGCCATTTTCCACGTAAACCGCACCATCTTCGTACACCTTTTTCCCATCAAATAGAGGACCATTATAGATAATTAAAGGTCTCATCTTTCCATCAACCAGAGTTTTATTAATCTATCAGCACTACTCACTACAGCAACAACATGAAGGAGAATCTGACTCCTCCGATAATCCTAAGACACTCACCGACATCACCTTTTCAACATTCTCGCCCTTACAACTCGGGCACTCCACATCAGAATCCCTATCGGACATTTTCAAAAACAATTC
>QNCQ01000159.1 GCA_003645825.1 Fidelibacterota bacterium | reverse complement strand
TCTCTTCATCTTTTCCGGCATCCACTGCAAAATATAATCAAAAGCAAAAATAAGATTCTCACCCTTTTGGAATTTTTCAACGGTTTCAAAAATAGGTTTAATAATGGGTATCGAGTAGGGTTTCGTTACAAAATATAAGTACTTTTTCATCTAAGTCTTCTCAGTATATCTTCCACAACCCTCCCTGAAGCTTTACCATCCACCCTGCCAAGAAACATCTCCTTTCGCTTTTTCATCAGTGGAAGCTTTTCCTTTTCAAAGTTTTTTACATTGTACACTAACTCAAAAGCCTCTCTAGGATCATTCGCGATATATGCAAAGTCTATAAATTTAAAAATCTCCCTATCCATACGAGAATTCCAGAACCATCCTTTGAAAATTCTGTGCTTAAACCGCAACTTATAAAAGTTGCAAAGCACGACAGGTTTTTCGGTGGCAAGAAATTCAAAAGCGGTCGAAGAAAAATCCGTTATCAGCACATCAACTGCTCTGTAATATTCAACAATATTAAGTGCGTCAAAATCCAAGAGCTTTATATTATTACGCTCCCTGGAAAGAGTTGTTAAAAGTTCTTTCTGTCTCCTATACTTCTTTAGAGTAAAAGTAAACTGATGAGGTTTAACATATACAGTATACTTTTCTTGCAGCTTTAATAAATACGGCGCAAATAGCTCTATCGAACTTGGATAAAAGGTAGGAGCATACAAGATAGAACTTGCTTTTTTAATCTCGGTTTGGGAACCCCCACTCCTTCCACAAAAGAGAGGGTCCAACTTCGGAAATCCAGTCACTACTACATCGTATCTATAGTTGTAACTCTTTAATATCTTCGCTCTATAATTACTCTCCACATACCGTACATCAATTCGGGGATCATAATCTGTATAATAACATTTCTTGAATCCAATTCCATGATACAGCAGAACTGCAAGAGAATCCCTGCTACAAAACTTCCCCGCATGAGCGCTCTTCCCAAATACCACAACATCAAAATTACCCTTAACCAGCTTTTTGCGTCGTTCCTTTTCACTATCACAGTCTATAAAACGATACCCTTTCAGCTCTGCAAATTCCTTTATACGCCTGTATTCTGCTTTGTTCCTTGCTCCCGCGCTAAGATATACCTCAAAAATACCTGTTTCCGTCATTCTCTCTGCTACAGGAGCAAATTGGGGCAGATAATACACATGCTCTACATTAAACAACACTTTAAACATTCTCAGTTTCCCACCTAAAAGCAACGGAACTATTCGCGGTAAAACACACAGCCCCCACACCAACTATGGAAAGTATTGCTAATCCAAAACAGTCAGTAAAGAAACTTCCTATATCGTCTTTCCACCTACGGGTTGATTCTAGGATACACAACATTTCTTGCAAACTCAAGGTCTTCAGGAAAATCTATCTCGACAACGGGAAGTTCTGTGATGTCTTCCATATAAATACAATGCTGGGGCAGCAACCTATCCACAGCCTCTTCAAAAAAGTTCTGTTCTCCGCCCTCATTTATTACTTCCTCGAGCTTATCAACAAAATCGGAATTCATCCTGCGAGAAAATTTCGCTATGCCTATAAATTCCCCTTCGCACTCGACAGGGTTAAGTTCCTTCCCTATACGCTTTATTCTGCCATCCGACTCACACATAACTTTAACCTCTTCTGCTCCACATTCTTTTCGCTCTACCGCCATCAGATTTTCCTTGGATGAGCCCAGCAACCTTTTCACTATCTCGGGATGTGCCAGGACATCTGCATTAAAATAAAGGAATTCAGTATCCCTGAAATATTCCCTGGTAAGCCACAGAGAGTAAACGGTATTCGTTTTATAATAAATGTCATTAGTAACATAGATTAAATTTACTCCATTATATTCTTTACCAAAAGTCTCAACAATTTTCTCCTTCTTATATCCTACAACAATTATCGCTTCCTTAATGCCACACTGCCTGATAATATCCAGTTGATGCTGAAGCAACGGTCGGTCACCCACCACTATCAAAGGCTTGGGGATGCTGTCAGCCAGCTTTCCCAATCTCCTTGAACGGCCCGCTGCCAAAATTATTGCTACCACCTTCCGCTCCTTCTTAAAACTTCGTATTATTCCGTAATACAAAACTTAGCCCTGTGGCTAAGTCTTTTTCTGCGAACTTACCAGTTCCCCGAGATTCTGCATGCTATAAAAGTGATGATATAATCCCTGCAACTGCAATAATTCCCTATGGGAACCAACTTCAACTATTCTGCCCTGATCTAAAACAATTATTTTATCAGCATTCGTTACAGTTGCCAATCTATGAGCAATAACAAACACAGTTCTATCTTGCATTAAAATCTCAATAGCTTCTTGCACCTTTTTCTCAGATTCCGCATCAAGACTTGACGTCGCTTCATCAAGGATCAGTATAGGAGGATTCTTTAACAACGCTCTCGCTATAGCTATTCTCTGAGCTTCTCCACCAGAAAGTTTGGCCCCCCTGTCCCCTATTACGGTGTTCCAACCATCGGGTAACTTCTCTATAAAATCCAGAGCGTTAGCGGCCCTTGCCGCTTCCACCACCTTCTGGAAATCAATGTTTTCATGACCGTAAGCTATATTGTTGTAAACCGTATCATTAAAAAGGATGGTCTCCTGGGTCACAATGCCCATAAGAGACCTTAGCGATTTAATATTAATGTCCCTTATATCTCTCCCATCGACAAGAATCCTCCCTTTCGTGACATCATAAAATCTGGGCAAAAGATCAACCAGGGTTGACTTTCCTGCACCACTAAACCCTACAATAGCAACAACTTCCCCTTTTTCTACCTCAAAAGAGATATCCTTAAGTACATAGTCTTCAGATTCCTGGTATTTAAAATAAACATGATCATAAACTATCGACTCTTTGAAGTCAGTGACAATGAAAGCACTTGGTCTCTCCACAATGTCCGATTTTTCATCGAGAAGAGAAAATACCCTCCCGGCAGATGCCATTCCTTGCTGAATTTCGATATTAACATTGTTAAGACTTTTTATAGGATTCAAAATAGCAAATAAAAGAAGTATAAACCTTATGAAGTCTTCCGGGGAAAGCCCGTTCCCCAGTAAAACCTGTCTTCCTCCAAACCAGAGGAGAACCACTCCTATAGTTACTCCAATTGTCTCGGAAATTGGGGTTGAAACCATTCTCAGCCTTACTCGCCTGAAAAGGAGCTGGAAATAGCGATAAGTTTCCCTTGTAAATCGCCTTTTCTCAAATTCTTCCATCGCAAAAGCTTTCACGATTCTAATACCATTTACAGTCTCAGTCAAAATCGACATTATACCTGCTATCTGTCTTGAAGTCCTAAATGATTTCCTTCGATTACTCTGCCCTACTTTCGTAATCACATATCCCGACAGTGGCAATATCAAAAGAGAAATAAGGGTTAGCTTCCACGAAATAATCATAAGAAGAGCCATAAAAGCAAGGACGTTAACCGGCTCAACTATCAACTTATTTAAGCTAGCGCTGAAAGACTTCCGAAGCACCTCTACATCATTTATTATTATGGAAGCAATCTCACCAGCTCTTTTCCTCTTGAAAAAAGAAAGCGGCAAATCTTGAATATGAAAATATACCTTATTCCGCAAATCAGTTATAAATTTCAGCTGAGCATATGAAAAAGAAATTCCTTTTACGTAGAAAAAAATGTTTTTAAGAAAGAAAGTCACAAAAATAAATATGCAGAGATTCCTGAGAGAGTCAAGAGGATTTTTATCAAGAATTAATCGATTAGTATAATCTTTAATCCTCTCGTTGAGAGTTCCCTGATCCGTATGAATCTTCTGTCCCACCACACTTTTCTCTTTCACTGGAAAAACAATATTTATAAAAGAAGCAGTCATCCACACCGAAGCACTGTTAAAAAAAACGTAAAACAGCGAAGCTAAAAGCCCTATTGCAACATGCTTCCAATATGGGGCAACAAGTCTGAGTACACGGTAATATATATTCATTATCTCTCGAGTTTCTTTATTATTTCGAAAATACTCACAGCTCCCTCACGCAAAATGTGAAAGCTATCCTTGGTCACCTTTATAACAGTCGACACACTAACCTTTCTCACCGGACGGTCATAAATCAAAAGAGAGACCTTGTTTTTAAAATACCCCAAAATTTCCCCTTTATTTCGGGCAGGAGGCATTCCTGAAGGATTTACACTGGTAGTAGTAACAGGATTCTCATAACTTTCAAAAAGCTTATTAAGGGCAGCATGAGCGACAACCCTGACCCCCACATGATTATCCATAACGACCTCAGGCGGAAATTTCTTCTCTGGGGGCGCTGGCAACACAAGTGTTACCTTCCCCGGTAATAACCTGCTTACAAAAAATTTTTGATATTCGTTCAGTACAGAGCTAAAGTCTGAAAGCAACCTTTCTACACTTGAATAGAGTATGCTAAAGGGTTTATTATGTTCTCTTCCCTTCAGTATCGCAAGCTTATGAAGCCCCTGCGGAGAGAATACATTAACACCCAGTCCATAAATAGTATCAGTGGGATAGGCTATTACCTCCCCCTCTCTAAGATGGTTGTGAACCAACTGAATCATCTCCGGATTTATCTCTTTTAGCTTTATAATCTTTGTCATCTTCCTCTCTTCCACCTCCTGTGAAACCAGAAATACTGTTCTGGCACACTTCTTATCTTTGCTTCAAAATAGTCAAAATAACTCTGCGTTACTTCACCTATAGGGTCATCGGATTCCAGAGCACTATCAGTTTTCAATAACTCTAAATTAACACAATATTCACCGTTTACCAAATTACACCATGCAAGCACAATAGGACAGCCCAACCTTAAAGAAAAAGTGGCGGGTCCCCGGAAAGCTTTTGTCTTTCGCCCAAAGAAGGTTATATCTATCCCCCTTTTCCCCGCATACTGGTCCGGAACAATAAATAGAATTCCCCCTCTCTGCAAATGTCTGGTAATCCCTGTCATATTATCGTTCATGGAAACCACTTTTATGCCATTGGTTGTTCTGGCTTGTGTAACTATGCTGTCAAAACCCTCACTCTTTTGCCTTCGG
>QNCQ01000158.1 GCA_003645825.1 Fidelibacterota bacterium | reverse complement strand
GTCAAAGCTTACAGTATGACTTATTTTATCGGTTATTTCGTAAAGTATGTTTATGTGATAAGATTTTCTCTGAACAAGCTTTGCCAGATTCTGATTTAACTCCTCCATTTTCTTGAAATACATATACCTGGCAACCAGATACATGAGAACAGGCCGAGCACTTTCTAAAAATTTCTTGTAGCTTGCAAAATCCAGTTCTTTTTCTTCTGAAGCGAGAGCAAGAACCATGCTCTTCTGATCTTCAGACATCAGCGGGACAATAAAACCAGAGTTAATATCATACTTTAAGACAACCCGGGATGGAACAAAATTACTCTTTGTTATATCAGGCTTGTATATAATTTTCCCTGTCCGAATAGCCTCGATTATGGGATTATCCACGTAAACTTCACGAACACTTTTAACATCATTCACAATAGAGGTAATCTTCTCCCTTAGCGATTTTTCCAACCTTTCCGCTCTTTTCCTCCATCCCGATTTTGCCCATAGAATATCCATTTTCATATTAAAAGGCCTTTCAACCACGCATAGCAATCCCACATTCACAGGGATAAATCTGGAAATGTACGACAACACCTTCCTGATGGCTATAGCAGGTTCATACCTGACAGCAATAGAAGCGAGTGTATTTACATATTTCTCTTTTTCCTTCTGGAAGAGCTCCTTTGTTATATCAAGCAGTACTCACAGCAACTTTAGCCCATCACCATTTTTTCTCGTCTCGGTCACAACATTCATCCGGAACCACAAGGGCCTGCCACTCCTGGCAAGTACCCTGATATTAAAACTCAAGAGTCTGGAGCGGTGGAAATTTATCCCCTTAAAAATTCGAACAATCTTTTCTCTGTCATCTGGTTCTATTATTCGAAGCAACAACTCCTTGTTAGAACACAACTCAGTACTATCATACCCAAGAATTCTCTTTGCATCTCCATAAAGTTCTACGTTAAAGACATCTGGCGTCAAATCTTCGATTTCATAAATTTTTTCACAGCTTACACGGAAAATAATAACTCCCGTTCTATCAAGTATGTGGTTTAGAATAACACCCGTATCAGCGACCTGTTTGGCATACCTATACAAATTTTCTATAACAGCTTTATGGGTCAGAACCCCAAGAATTCTCCCCCTTTCTTCAACCACAGCAGAATCAACAGCATCGCGGTGCAGATACTTCATAGCATCCATACACGAAAGATCAGGGGAAAGAGTTATCACCTCTTTCAAAGGAACATCGATAACAAGACGGGTACCTGGCATACACAGAGCTTCCTCGGGGGAAAATAAGAAATATTTCCCTGCTTCCTTTACAACAATATACCCTCCGCTACTCACATCTCTGGAAATAGAATTTAGAGTTCTTTTACCATCTATTACAACACATTCATCAACGATATCTTTCACCCTGGGACACTCTTTTGTGCTCTTCATAGCTGTATTTCCTCTTTAACATATATTTTTATATCGATAGCTACATGTAAAGAATCAGTTTCATCCATAAATTTTTCAACGTTTTTTATAATACGGGGAACTAACTTCCCCTCATCCACTTTACGAAGACTTGACTTCTTTATTATAACCGCTTCGATATAAGGATGATCGACGTTAATCAGTTTGTACAAATTGGGAGTCATCTCATTGATAGCGTTCATAAGGGCTTTAGGACCTATTGGAGTTCTCTTGCCTATTATCAGAGCATCACCCACCGGAGGAAGATTAAATCTGGAAATGGTAAAGTCAATGGAAGCGTAAACTGATGAATTGTAGTTACTCACTTTTTCTCCCATTTTTAACACCTCCTCTTAAAACCCCATGGATCGACGCATTTATAAACGCAGATAACAAACTTCCTTCCAGAAGGTCCCCTGAACCATCTAAATCTCTTTAATTTTCTAAATTCCCCACGGCACGACTACTATCATTTGCTCTTAAACATATTATACAAATATTACAAAATAATCCAAGAAAAAACGGGGATTATTTCACGAATAGGAGCAAATTTTTTCTCATCACTTTTTCACCTGAAATTTCTCCTTGCAATGTTGAGAGTAAACCACTAAATTCTCAATTGAGAATGATTCTCATTTGCGATTTGAAAGAGGAGAGAAAAAATGATGGGGCCACATTGGTGGTATAACAGATTTAGAGGATGGGGATACAGATTAACCATCCCCAGGCAGGCTATTTTGGAAATTTTGAGTAAAAGTGATAAACACCTAAGTGCCGAAGAGATTTATTTAGAAGTCCATAAAGAATACCCATCTATTGGTCTTGCCACTATATACAGAACTCTTGAACTCTTAGTGCAAATGGGAATTGTCAATAAGTTTGACTTTGGTGATGGAAGAGCAAGATATGAACTGGCCGAGGATTCAAAAGGCCCAAAGCATCATCACCATTTAATATGTAATGTTTGTGGTAGAGTAATTGATTATAGAGATTTTTCAGAAGAAGAGAAAAACTTTTTTGAAAGCCTTGAGAGAAACTTATCACAGAGATACAATTTTGAAATCAAAAATCATCAAGTGATGTTTTATGGTATATGTGATAAATGTAAGGGTAAATGAAAATTTTTTTGGAACAAATGAAAATGATTATCATTATATATTCTGGAAAAAAGAGAGGAGGATAAAAAATGCCATTAGGAGATCGCACAGGACCGCTCGGGCTGGGACCAATGACTGGAAGAGGCGCAGGATACTGTGCTGGGTATCCCGTTCCGGGATATCTAAATCCCATCCCAGGTAGAGGTTGGTTTGGATGGGGAAGGGGATGGTTCGGTAGAGGTAGAGGCTGGAGACACTGGTACTGGGCTACAGGACTCCCCGGATGGGCGAGGGCATGGATAGGTTATCCAGCGTTTGGGGCCTGGCCCTACCCGTATCCTGCCAGTATAACACCAAAAGAAGAACTGGCTTCTCTCCAGGACCAGGCAGAGATTCTGAGAAGGAATCTGGAAGAAGTTAACAGGAGAATTGAAACCTTAGAAAAAGAGTCCCAGTCTGGAGAAGAGTGAAACAACAAGGAGGGGGCTTACCCCTCCTTGTATCTCGAAATTCTAATGGAGGGAAAGATGAAAGTTGCAATTTCAACTGATACTGATAGGGTTGCTTTGCACTTTGGTAGATGTCCCCAGTATACGATTGTGGATATCGAAGATGGCAAAGTTAAAAATACAGAAGTCATAGATAATCCCGGACATGCACCGGGCTTCATTCCGAGATTCTTAAAGGACCTTGGGGTGACCTGTGTTATCTGCGGAGGTATCGGCCAGAAAGCCATCGATAATTTCAACAACTATGGAATCAAAGTCATTTCCGGGGTAATCGGAAATGTAAAGGATATAATCAAACAATTCATTGACGGAAGCTTAAAGGGTGGGGCAAGTCTCTGTGAGAAATCCTCTGCCCCGCGATGAGAAAGGAGTACACTTATGATAGTATGTATCCCAAGTGATAAAAATTCGCTGGATTCAAAGGTATCAAATGTTTTTGCCAGATGCAATTATTTCATATTTTTCAATACTGAAAACAGTAATGTTGAGATAGTTGATAACAGTTATAAAGATTCCCAATCCGGAGCAGGGGTTCAGGCTACTCAGTTAGTCATCCAGAAAAAAGCAAAAGCGGTTATAGCAAAGAGTGTGGGGCCGAATGCTGAACGCATACTCTTCGGCAGCGGTATAAAAATCTACAAGGCAGTCGACGGTACGGTGAAGGACAATATCGAAAAGCTTATTGAAAACAAACTTGAAGAAGTCTCTCATTAACAAAGGAGGGAAATAGTCATGCCATTTGGAGATGGAACAGGTCCACTACACGGTAGAGGTAGAGGGTTTGGTAGAGGGTACAGCAGGGGAAGAGGCTTTGGTAGAGGGCAGGGAAGAGGACAGGGTCTGGGCAGAATGCGTTGGAATGTTAATAGACCGGGCACCGGAAACTATGTGGGAGAAAACACTTATAAGCCCGATCCTGGTACATACACTAAAGAAGAAGAGCTGGAATATTTAAAAAGAAAAAAGAGTGAGCTGGAAGAAATTCTAAATAATCTAGAAAACGATATAAAGAATACAGTACGGAGCACCAAGACCCAAAAAGTTGCCCAGAAGGCGAAAGTAATAAGTGAAGATTGCATCGGATGCGGCGTATGTGTTCCCGCCTGCCCAGAAAATGCCATTTCTATTACTGATGTTGCAAAGATTAATCAAAACCTGTGCACGGGTTGTGGCAACTGTGTATCTGCTTGCCCCCGGAATGCCATAATAATTGAATAAAGACATTGCAATTTAAACTCCCTGAATTTATTTGAGTATGCAATCATGAACGAAACTACAATTTAAGTACTTACATCAGGGTTAAAATGAATTTAATCTTGCTTCAGGAACATATATCAAATTGTTTGTGCAATTTATGTTGCCGGAAACGTAACAAGTGCAAGTGTAAATGTAGGTGGAAAGGCACTTAACACCCTCCTCCACTGATTAAGTCAAGCCTTTTATAACCAACACTGTGGTGTCTAAATCTGAGGACATTTTGTTATGTTTCTGGGAAAGCTAAATCAATTAAAGCAATCTGATGTGTCAAATTAAGGTGGAGGAAATATGCTAGAACGGATTAACTGCAAATGCGAAATTATTAAAAATTTTTCCCCGGCCTGGTTTGCCAGCATAATGGGAACGGGAATTCTGGCTGTAAACAGTTTATTTTATTCCCGATATCTGCCTATTCTAAGAGTCTTCTCCCACATCTTACTATATTTTAATGTTACCCTATTCTTTATCCTGTTAGTTCCCTGGATATTAAGGTGGATACTTTTTAGGAAACAAGCATTAGCAGATATTGAACATCCCGTTGTATCAAACTTTTACGCAACAATCGCTATTGGCATGCTCGTCCTCGCAGCAGACTACATTGTGATCAGGAACAATATGTTTATTGGAAAAGCATTCTGGTCTGTAGGTACTTTGCTGACTGTATTCTTTGGGATATTGACACCATACATTATGTTTAGAGGCGAACACGTTAAAATTGACCATATTAATCCTGCATGGTTCATCCCTCCTGTCGGACTTATTGTGATTCCCATTGCAGGAAGTCTGATC
>QNCQ01000157.1 GCA_003645825.1 Fidelibacterota bacterium | reverse complement strand
TAAAGCTTCTGTATCACCGTAAGGGATCGTAGCAAAGCCAGGCGTAAAGGGTCCAAATCCCTTCCTGTACTGCTCCTCTGTCGAAAAAGATATTATAGTGATCGTTCTGCCGTGAAAATTACCTTCACAGGTAATTATTTCTGCCCTATTCTCGGGGGTACCCTTTTTTAAATATCCCCATTTTCTGGCTGCTTTTATCGCTGTTTCCACAGCCTCAGCACCAGAATTCATCGGCAACATCATTTCGTATCCGGTGAGCTCACAGAGTTCCTTCGCAAAAAGAGGTAACTGATCGTTCCTGAACGCACGACTCGTAAGAGTTAATCTTTCGCACTGTTCTTTCATTACCCTTACAAGCCGCGGGTGACAGTGCCCCTGATTTACAGCGGAGTAAGCCGCAAGGAAGTCCATGTATCTGCGTCCGTCAACATCTTCTACCCATACACCTTCCGCCTTACTGATTACTACATCCAGGGGCTTGTAATTGTGAGCTCCGTACTCTTCTTCGATGCTTATTAACTCCTTTGACTTCATCTATCACCCCTTAGCTTTACACCAGCTCTCAAAAATTCTTTAAAATGACAAGGGCAAAATTTAAATTTAGTTCGTACATACATCTTTAAATTTAAAAACTTTAATACTCAAAACAAAAGATAGTTGCGCTGAGCGAAACCTTTTCACCCTCTTTTTCTGTTTAAAAACTCTCTTTCGAGGACCTCGGCCCTTTTTAAAATCTTTTTTATCCATTTAAGCTGGATTTCAAGCTTCTCTTCTTCTTTCAGTGTCCATTTTAGCGAAGAATTTCTTAAGCGTTTTGATATGGTATACAGACAAATCGCGGCGGAAACTGATAGGTTGTAGCTTTCGGTGAACCCATATTGCGGAATCCTCAAAGTAATATCCGCATTTGCAATTGCTTCCTCCGTCAGCCCTGTCTCCTCAGTGCCAAAGAGCAAAGCCAATTTACAATCTATAGGAACATTCTCTGGTGTGTAACCATCAAGGTGTGGTGATGTCGCAACAATTCTATATCCTTTGTTCTTTAAATGTTCTATACAGTGAGTGGTATTTCTCTCACCATACCTGTTAAATTTAATTATATCTACCCATTTTGAAGCTCCGACGACGACATCGGGATTTATCTCGTATTTGTTTTTGTTCTCAATTACATATATTTCCTGTATTCCTAAGCATTCGCATGTTCTAACAACGGCGCTTGCATTTTGGGGTTGATATATATCCTCCAGCGCAACAGTTATATATTTCGTGCGAGATGCAAGCACTTTCTCTATCTTCTGTCTCTTATTCTCGGTTATAAATTCCGATAGGTATTTAATAAGCTCTTTCTTTAAGCTCAAACCCACTGTTAAAATTACAAAAATTTGTCTGGAAAAAACTATACATTTCAGTGTCCAGACTCGCAAAAAAGGTTGATTAGCGCCCCGGGCGGGACGCCAACCAACCAAGGGGCAGTGTCTCTGAGGGGATAATTGGTGGTGTTTATGGGGATTATTTAAGGAGATTCTCAACTTTTCAAAACTCGTGTTTTACACAGACAACTTCTGTGCCAGAAAGAATTGTTTCTATTTTCGACGAGAGGAGGGAGTTAGGGGATATATTTACTGTGGTGTTAGCACCACAGTAAGTGGTGCTAACACCACACCTTACTCTTTTAGTACCTTTTGCAGGAACTGCCCTGTATAGGAATCCGGATTCTGGCTTACCTCTTCCGGGGTACCTGTAGCGACAACATGACCGCCTTTTTCTCCACCTTCGGGTCCGAGATCAATAATGTAGTCTGCTGTCTTTATAACGTCCAGGTTGTGTTCAATAACTATCACTGTGTTGCCCTGATCCACAAGCCGGTTTAAGACGTTCAGGAGCATTTTAATGTCTTCGAAGTGTAGGCCAGTTGTAGGTTCATCAAGTATGTAAAGAGTGTTGCCTGTAGAATGCCGGCTCAACTCCGCTGCGAGCTTAACTCTTTGTGCCTCACCTCCGGATAAAGTAGTGGCAGGTTGACCAAGTTTTATATACCCGAGGCCAACGTCTTTGAGGGTTTCCAGTTTTTTTCTTATTCGAGGAACATTGTAAAAGAATTCATAAGCCTCATCAACTGTCATTTCCAGGACGTCCGAAATGTTTTTCCCTTTATACTTTATTTCAAGAGTTTCCCTGTTGTAACGTTTCCCCTTGCATTCCTCACACTTTACGTAGACATCGGGTAGAAAGTGCATCTCTATTTTCTTTATTCCATCACCCCCGCATGCTTCACATCTCCCTCCCCTGACATTGAAGGAGAACCTTCCGGGTTTGTAACCTCTGATTTTGGACTCCTTTAAAGAGGCAAATAGCTCTCTGATAAAAGTGAAAGTTCCGGTGTAAGTAGCAGGGTTTGATCTTGGCGTCCTTCCTATCGGAGATTGATTGATATCGATTACTTTGTCTATGTTTTCTATTCCTTCAATCTTCGTGTAAGGCAGCGGTGAGATTCTTGAACTGAAGAAGTGCCTGTGGAGAATGGGATAAAGAGTTTCGTTCACCAGAGAGCTTTTCCCTGAACCAGAAACCCCTGTTACACAGATGAATACCCCCAGGGGGAATTCTACATTAATGTTCTTCAGATTGTTTCCACGGGCTCCATAGAGGATTATCTTCTTTCCAGTAGGTTTGCGCCTTTTTCGGGGAATAGGTATTTTTTTCAGCCCGGCCAGATATTTTGCGGTAAGAGAATGGGGATTTTTCTTTAGCTCTTCGGGAGGTCCCTCGGCTACGACGTAACCGCCATTTTCTCCAGCTCCGGGACCAAGGTCAATGACATGGTCTGAAGATTCTATCATTTCTCGATCATGCTCTACGACAAGAACGGTATTCCCTAAGTCCCTTAGCTTTGTTAGGGTTTCAATTAATCGCTTGTTATCCCTTTGGTGAAGGCCAATGCTCGGTTCATCAAGTATGTAAAGAACCCCCACTAATTGAGAGCCTATCTGTGTTGCAAGTCTTATTCTCTGAGCTTCTCCACCTGATAGAGTTTGAGCTGATCTATCAAGAGTTAGATAATCTACCCCTACGTTGATTAAAAACCTCAATCGTTCCTTGATTTCCTTTAGAATCTGTTTGGCTATCTGGTGTTGCGTTTCGGTCAGTTTGAGGTTTTCAAAGAAGTGATAGCACTTTTTTATAGAAAAGGAAGATATATCGCTAATAGACAGTCCATTTATCTTTATGGCTAAGGATTCTTTCCTGAGGCGCGTTCCACCGCAGCTACTACAGGGTCTTACACTCATGAATTGCTCAATCCACATGCGTACTCCCGTGGAACTTGTCTGATTGTATCTGCGGCGTAGATTTGGAATCACTCCCTCAAAAGGCGCGCTGTACTCACCGGTCAGCCTGTCGGACCTTAGATTCACTGAAATGGGAATATTGCCTGTTCCATACAGGATGGCTTTTTTAGCCTCTTCTGGCAGGTCTTTAAAAGGGGTTACAAAGTCAAATCCGTACATCTTCGCCAGTGCTTTTAGCACCGATGAAAACCATCCTCCTCGGGGTTGCTCGCCAAGAGGGACAATCGCTCCTTCGCTCAGACTCTTGGTTTTGTCGGGAACTACAAGATTGGGGTCTATCTCCATTTTTGTGCCCAGACCATCGCAGTCCGGACACGCTCCGTACGGGCTGTTAAAAGAAAACATACGAGGTGAAATTTCTTCGTAGCTTACCCCACAGTCCGGACAGGAGAAATTTTCACTGAATATTTTTTCTTCTTCCCCGTTGATCCATACCAGAACCAACCCGTTCCCTTTTTCGAGCGCAAGCTCCACAGATTCTGTCAGGCGCTCTTTGACTCCGGGTTGTATTATGATACGGTCGACAATCAACTCAATATTATGCTTTTTATTTTTGTCAAGCTGTATCTTCCGTTCAACCTCAGTAATCTCTCCATCGACCCGTACTCTCACGAAGCCTTCGCGCCTGATTTCCTTAAAAAGCTCCCTGTATTCTCCTTTCCTGCCCCTTACCAGGGGAGCCATAATCATAACACGGGAATCTTCCGGAAGATTTAATATTTCATCCACGATTTGCTGGGGGGTCTGCTTCTGGATTTTTCGCCCACACTTGTAGCAATAGGGAGTTCCTATGCGAGCAAACAAAAGTCGCAGGTAATCATGTATCTCTGTTATAGTGCCCACGGTTGACCGCGGATTTCGGGGTATTGATTTCTGCTCTATCGAAATAGCAGGTGAGAGCCCTTCAATAAAGTCAACATCCGGTTTTTCCATCAGGCTTAAAAATTGCCTGGCATAAGCAGAGAGCGATTCCACATACCTTCTTTGCCCTTCCGCGTAGATAGTATCAAAAGCAAGCGACGACTTCCCCGAACCGGACAAACCGGTAATCACCACCAGCTTTTCTCGAGGTATCTTCACATTTATATTCTTTAAGTTATGTTCCCTTGCCCCTTTTACTACAATGTATTTCATCTGTCGCTCAAAAAAACCTATTAAGTTAATAATATTTACGCTTGAGATAAACCAGTATTCTTAAAGTAGGAGAAGGCTTCGCATAGCTAAGTCGAAAGCAGTGAACAGATGGGGTATGCCCCTCTGAGGAGTTCTAAGTTCTATAATACTTTTCTCCTGAGCCGCTGGAGAATCGGAAAATTCTATTGGATTTAACCTATAAAATTTTAAATTTTTAAAAGAATGGCTGGATAAGAGAAAATTAGAATACATCGGAGGTTATCATGATTTCCCGATGGTTTGATAGAGTTAGGAAATTAACCCTTGTAGGGGTTTTTATATTTCTTTTCGCAGCAGTCAGTTTTTGTCTTCCCCAGGAAGCTGAAAACGACGAGTGTTTGAGGACGTTTAAGGGACACAAAGATATGGTGTTATCTGTAGTCTTTTCCCCGGATGGGAGGTATATAGCTTCCGGCTCGGTTGATAAAACGATAAAGCTCTGGGATGTAAAGACTGGTAAATGTTTGAGGACATTTAGGGGACACAAATCCTTAGTGCACTCTGTAGCCTTTTCTCCGGATGGTAAGTATATAGCTTCTTGCTCTGGCTCCTGGTTGGTTGATAAAAAGATAAAGCTCTGGGATGT
>QNCQ01000156.1 GCA_003645825.1 Fidelibacterota bacterium | reverse complement strand
TCCTTTGGTACTGGCAACACTATTCAGGCTTTCACAGTGGCTGATCAATTCAGAGCAGACCTTGGTATTCCAACTTGGATAACAGGACTTATCACCGCCTCTACAGTTGGACTCGTAATTATAGGTGGTATCAAAAGGATTGGGAAAGTAGCAAGCTTTCTAATGCCTGGGATGTGTTCTCTTTACATACTGGCAGGCATAACCGTTCTTCTATTAAACTACAAGTCCCTACCTTATTGTTTTTCTCAAATATTTTCCTCTGCTTTTTCATCCAAAGCTGAGATTGGAGGTTTTGCCGGCAGTACATTCGTATTTATGTTGATGTGGGGAGTCAAAAGAGGCTTGTTTTCAAACGAAGCCGGTCAGGGAAGTGCCCCGATCGCTCATGCTGCTGCTCGAACAACGGAGCCCATTCGGGAAGGAATAGTGGCAATGCTAGGACCTTTTATAGATACCATACTGGTTTGCTCAGTGACAGGGCTGGTAATAATTTCCACTGGAGTGTGGTATCAGAAGAAAGCCGAAGTAGTATTGGCAAATGCCCAGGCTGACATAAAAATTGTATCACACGACACAAAAATAATCTCAAATGGTGTCATCGATGGAAAGAGCCTAACAAATACAACTATAAGTGTTTCCAAAGGTATTCCCGCTGGAAGGATCAAATTTATCAGAAATCACAGCTTTGTTGAGAATGTCAGAATCCTAGTGAATAAAAAGCCCTATACGGGAAAAATCTACATCTCCTCTGCTGGAATAATGCATCCAATCGAAACCAAGGGAACTGTTTACCTTTCTGGATTAATGATGCAAAACGGATCTCCTCTAACGAGCTGGGCATTTAGAAAAGGACTCAGCAAATTTGGTGATTGGGGTGGATATCTGGTTACAATAGCAGTATTTCTCTTTGCCATATCAACTGCTATCAGCTGGTCGTATTACGGTGACAGAGCAACGGAATATCTTTTTGGGGGAAAAGCCATTCCCTATTATAAATGGATTTACGTGATTCTTCATTTCATCGGTGCCACTGTTTCTCTTGAGGTAGTATGGTACTTTGGGGATGTCGCAATGGGACTGATGGCTATTCCTAACTTAGTTACACTCATTGTTCTTTCCGGAAGAGTAAATAGACTGGCGAGAGAATATACCTCCAAAACCCACCTTACATACAAAGAAAAGCTGGAACTACAACCGAGGGGTTAAAGATGAACGATTTTTCAAATGACTTAAAATACATTCTGCAAGTCGCAATTAATTCATCAAAGGCAGCAGGCGATTTTGTTCTAAAAAACATGCAAAAGGCTACAAAGATTGATTTCAAGGGCAGGGTCAATATGGTCACGGGAGTTGATAAAGGATCTCAGGAAATTATAGTCTCGGAAATCTTAAAGGAATTTCCTGGGGCTGGGATTCTGGCTGAAGAGTCTGGAGAAAGTAATGTAGAAAGTGATTTTAAATGGATTATAGACCCCCTTGATGGGACAACAAATTTCGTCCACGGTTTTCCCTGTTTTGCAGTTTCAATAGCTGTTGAAATAAATGGCAGAATAAAAGTTGCAGTAGTTCATGACCCTTATCACCAAGAAACATTCTATGCCATTGAAGGAGGTGGGGCTTATCTCAATGGAAGTAAGATTCGGGTGTCACAAGTAAATCGACTTATAAATTCCCTTCTGGCTACAGGTTTTCCATATGAGCTAAATGAGTATTTCTACAAGAATATGGAGATATTCAAAGCCTTATATCAAAAGTGTCAGGGCATTAGAAGAGCTGGGGCAGCCACAATTGATATGTGCTATGTGGCATGTGGTAGATTCGATGGATACTGGGAGTTTTACCTAAATCCGTGGGATGTAGCTGCCGGATACCTAATTGTAAAAGAAGCAGGGGGCAAACTTTCAAATGCCAGTGGTAGAGAATTCTCAATCTATGGGCACGAGTATGTTGCAACTAATGGGCTGATCCACGATGAAATACTGTCTGTCATAAAAAATTTTGTTTAGCTATTCCAGATACCTAAAAACGGCTGCCATCACTTTATCACGTATATCCTGTCCGATAATTGTCTCAAATGGAAAACCAAAAATAACCACTTTGTAATTCTTCCTGTAAACAATTCCGGCGCAGAAATGGTTGTCATAATACCTCAATATAGAACTCGCTTCTTTTTTAAAAGGGATTATAGCATCCGGAGCCTCTACTTTGTATATTTGAGTGTTGAACTCGCTATTGAAGCTAAATTCCAGTGCATAGGTGGCAAAAAGAGAATCATCGACAAAAACTCTGCCGCTTCTGGATCCAAAGTTTGTTCCCCAGTCCATACCCAGAACATCTCTGGCAAACCAGATACCGGAAGAGTCAACAGTATCTCCTTCAAACAAATCTGTACAAACATAGGCACCCGAGATAAACATTTTCCCACCCTGAAAAAGATAATTTTCTATTACGCTCCGGAAAGCTCGGGGAAACGCTTCATACAAAACTATACCTTTATCACCAGGCAACTTAGTTTTCTTTTCTTCGCCCAGAATTACATCAACCAGATCAAAATTACCAAGCTCTATTTTCCCTTCTATTACTGCTTCATCACTGGACGATACAAAAGAATATCCCAATTTCTTTATCGATTTCCCATGTATATAGGGATAGTCAAAGGTATTTCCCGCTATCACTTTCGTCTCATAGTTTGCGAAGCTTGTACCGAAACCCGGCATATCATTATTCTTAAACCTCGAAAGTGGGTTAAAATCAAGCTGCGGTCCAACAAAACTGATGTCATACATATAAGGGACCCCTTCATCGAGAAAACTAACAAATCCCTTAAATTTATCCACATCAACAACCTCAGGTCCCGCTACCCTATCAAACGCATTGATTATCAAGACATTACCTTTTGAACTATCCTGCCAACACACAGAAAGAACCTCGGAAGGAAAGCTCTCTCCCCCACTATTTAAAGCAGCCACTTTAAAGCTATATATTTTCCCGGGAACAAGACTGATAAAAGTTACTGCTGTGTCATCTACAACAACACCATTGTCAAAACCTTCCTCTCCCCTTTTAACATAGACAATATACCTATCAGGCTTTGCTGTTTCCTCTATGGGATCGATTACCGGGGTCCACGATAATGTAACTTTTCGTTCGCCCGTAAAATTTGCACAGAGGGACTTTACTGGAAGTGGTTGAACCACATATCTGTATCCATATTCTGTCGAAATAAACTTCAGAATTGCCTTATATATAGCTCGACATGCATGAAATTTAAAGTTCGGGTCATGCAAGAAACACATGTCATAAAAATTCTGATGGGAAAGAAGTTCAATAAGTGCCGACGGGACATTAGGGGAATACACTTCTCTGTATTGTTTATTATAAAGTGCCCTCCTTGTCCACTTGTTATAAAACTTTTTTTGAATGTCGTCCACAATTTGAGTCTGTATTAGATCTGCAAGGTCTCTGTTCGCAAACCTTGAAACTCCATCAGGAAAAACTTTCGCAGAATCGTAATCTTCTATACTATATATTAAAAGCGTTCCAATTACAGTATCTTTGGTCGCTATTCCAGCATCGGTATGGAAAGACAGGGATAGATCGATTGGAACTCCAAGCCCTTTGACATTACGGTCTTTATTAGGACCGCAAGGCTTTCCTTTTAAGTAATTAGCATATTCAGCACGAGATACATAATCGTCCCTATAGTCATTTGTGTCCCCACTTACATCATATAAAAGTGTATCAGGCATACCCGCATATTGGAGATAATATCTTGCACCTTCAAGAAATCTTGGTCTTCGGCTTATTTTACCATACCTTTCTATGTTTCCCATTCCCCCACCAAACCTTACCGCATCGGCAGTAACCAGGAGCCCTCCGGCTGAAGACTTATTAGACAGAATTACTTTTCCCGTGGAAGGATTTATCCCTTTTTCAAACCTGAAGGTACCCAGGTAAATCCAAGTATGTCCTCCCATTCTTTGATTCACCAAAAACTCAGAGCTCCCCCCGGTGTGGAATACAGTGTATCTGGCATCAGTTACACTGGAATCCGTGGAAAAGTAGGAGACATACACCGCATAGCTCCCTGTCTCGGGTATATCGGGGATCCACTCCACCCGCGCTGTTTCAATTGTATCAGAAAGAGTCTCTCTGTAAGTTCCATTTTCAAAGGGATTGAATCCCGAGCGATACGGAGAGTTACCTGCACAAAATCCTGGCAATTTCCCCGTGACCCAGACATGCAAAGTATCCCCGTAGAACTCTACATACCTGGAGAAATAAAAACTCGAATCATTATCAACTATCACTTCATTCGTTTGAATATCTCTTTCTCTGGGAGTAAAAACATAAGCGCCAGCATTTTCGAGCATTGGGATAAGATACTGAGACATAAGAGAAAACGATATTTTATCCTCTACAGTCTGCAATAACCTTGGTCTTTGCCATTCCCATCTTTTTCTTTCGTACGAGTAGTACCAACCATGACTGGGCATAATGACAAGGTGCTTGCCATAGAGACCATCCTCCGGAATATAGGGCCGAGAAAGGTTTCGAACAATCGGTGGGCCAGAATAGAGAGATTTTGGAATCCTTGAGTAGTCATATTCTTTGCGGGATGACCTATAAAAATTGGGTATAAGTTCTTCTATGGGTTCCCCCAGCGAGTATAAAATCAGTCTGTATTTTTTGTATCTTCTTCCCAGCTTTTTCTTAACGCATGAGTATATCAACTTTACATTCTTTTCCCTGAAAGGTATATAGGAAAAGGTATCGTTGAAATATATTTCTATTATCCGCTTGCTCTTATCAAGATGAACCTTTTCAACGTAGCACCCGGGAAATAGACGAACAGGATAACCTTTTGTATAACAATCCCGTAAAAATGCTGTTGCCCTTTTGTATATGAACCTTTCCTTTCGCGAAAATTCCTGTTGAGGAGGGGGAAATTTCTGGATATAAAATGTACTACAACCTGTCATAACTAACATTCCGCCAAGGCTCAAATATACCACTCCCTTTTTCAGCATCAGAAAAAACCCCCCTTTTAAACAAACAATCAGATATTATTTATTCAAAAGGTAATCAATAAACCCGACAATAGATGGAAAGGTACTGTCGATCAGCTCTTCATCAAGCTCAAGCTCAGGAGAATGC
>QNCQ01000155.1 GCA_003645825.1 Fidelibacterota bacterium | reverse complement strand
TATAGGCATCTGCTACATGGCTGCCTATAAACCCGGCTCCACCGGTTACTAAGATCTTCATAGTACCCCCAGTCTTTTTAAACCTTTTCTGGCAATGTCCTTTCGGAAATGAGCTCCATCAAAGTGTATTGTTTGTATAACTTTATAAGCTCTATCTACAGCACCTTTAAGGGTTTCATCCCAGCATGTTACCCCAAGGACTCTACCACCACTGGTGAAATATTCTCCGTTTTCGAACTTTGTCCCGGCATGAAAAACTACACCGTGGGCAAGGCTCTCTGGAGCAGGCAGACCCTCAATCCTGATTCCCTTTTTGTAACTGCCAGGATAACCTCCTGAAGCCATAACCACACAAACCGTGTACTGTTCAGTCAGCTCGAAGTCTATTTCGTTCAGTTTGCCTTCTACCGCTTTCAAAAGAAGTTCAGCAAAATCTGTTTTTATAGGAGGTATAATAACCTGAGCTTCTGGATCTCCAAATCTACAGTTAAATTCCAGAACGTAAGGCTTATCATCAGCAATCATGAGACCGCAATACAGGACTCCTTTGTACGGGTGTCCAATTTCTTTCATGCCTTTTAACGTTGGTTGTATCACCATTTTTTCGATTTTCTGTAATAGCTCTCGAGTTGCAAGTGGTGAGGGAGAATAGGCACCCATGCCTCCTGTATTTGGTCCCTGATCATTATCGAAAACGCGCTTGTGATCCTGGGCCGATGGTAAGAGAATATAATTTTCTCCATCGGTAAGCGCGAAAACAGAAAGTTCCTCACCATCAAGGAAGTCTTCGATTATTACTCTATTGGCTGACTTGCCAAATTTATTTTCCTCCCAGATTTCTTTAAAAGCTTTCTTTTTATCATCTTCAGAGAAGACCACATAGGCCCCCTTCCCAGCGGCAAGACCATCTACTTTTATAACATAAGGATAATTTCTCTTTTTTGTTTTTTCCTCGGCCTCTTCTTTACTGGTAACAATGCTAAAATCCGCAGTAGGGATACTATACTTTTCCATAAACTTTTTTGCGAAAACTTTGCTTCCTTCTAATTTTGCCGCTTCCTTACTGGGGCCAAAGATTTTTAAGCCCTTTTCTTGAAAAGTGTCTACAATTCCCTCAACAAGGGAAGCTTCTGGGCCAACTATCGTTAAATCGATATTATTCTCCTGGGCAAACTCTGTAAGCTTATCTATGTCGCTATCTTTTATCGGTACATTTTCCCCATGCAATCGGGTTCCACCGTTGCCTGGAGCGATAAAGATCTTATCAACCAGACAGGACTGAGATAGTTTCCAGGCAATAGCATGTTCTCTCCCACCTCCACCAACTACAAGAACTCTCATGTTTATACTTCCTTGCTTAGTTTTAAAATTTCGTCTCTTATCTCGGCAGCTTTTTCAAACTCAAGGTTGTCAGCTGCTGTTAACATCTCCTTTTTCAGAATCTCGATTAGTTGCATCTTATCGAATTTGTCCAGGTGTTTGAACTCAGTGCGTTTCTTTCTGTATTTCTCAAGAGGTTTTTCATCGGCTACAGTAGTGGTTCTCAGGACCTGGTCAACTGTTTTCTTTATCGTCTGGGGCTTGATTCCGTGTTCTTCATTGTATTTTTTCTGAACAACTCTTCTTCGGTTTGTTTCGTTTATAACGTTTTTCATCGATTCTGTTATCTGATCCGCATAAAAAATGACCTTACCATTTATATTTCTTGCCGCTCTGCCTGCTATCTGCATCAGAGATCTCTCAGATCTCAAAAAGCCTTCCTTATCCGCATCCAGAATTGCCACGAGCGATACTTCAGGTAAATCCAACCCTTCCCTCAGAAGATTAATTCCTACCAGCACATCAAATTCTCCAAGTCTCAGGTCTCTGAGTATACCAACTCTTTCAAGAGCGTCAATTTCGGAGTGAAGATACCTGACTCTTAGCCCCATACTCTGCAGGTAGTCAGCGAGATCCTCTGCCATCTTCTTAGTTAAGGTTGTTACCAGTACTCTCTCATTTCGTTTTGTTACCTCTATAATTTCATTTATCAGGTCATCAATTTGATTCTCTGTGGGTTTCACAATTATTTCCGGGTCGAGCAGGCCGGTTGGCCTTATTATTTGTTCCACCACCTCCCCGTGGCATTTTTCAAGCTCGTAGTCGCCTGGGGTGGCTGATACAAAAATCATCTGGTTTATTAACTCTTCGAACTCTTCAAACTTGAGTGGTCTATTGTCAAGAGCAGAAGGTAATCTAAAACCGTACTCGACAAGAGTTTCTTTTCTTGACCTATCCCCATTATACATTCCTCTAAGCTGGGGAATGGTAACGTGTGATTCATCTATAAAAAGGAGATAATCCTCTGGAAAGAAATCGATAAGGGTATAGGGTCTCTCTCCTGGTTTCCTACCTGAAAAATGTCGGGAGTAGTTTTCTATCCCTGAGCAATAACCAACTTCTCTTATCATCTCCATATCAAAGCGAGTTCTTTGCTCTAATCTTTGCGCTTCCAGTAATTTTCCCATTGCCCTGAGTTCTTTTAAACGTTCTTCTAACTCTCTTTCAATGGATCTCAATGCTATCTCAATCCTGTCTTCAGAGGTAATAAAATGCTTTGCTGGATAGATTACAATGCTATCCTCTTCGCAGATAACTTCCCTGGTAATTGTATTAATGGCTACTATTCTATCTACGTAGTCACCAAAGAACTCTATCCTGTAGGCATAGTTTTCGTAAGCGGGAAAGACTTCAAGGACATCACCTTTTACACTGAAATTGCCCCTTTCAAGTACCTGATCATTTCTGGAGTAGTAGATATCTATCAAACGATTAAATAGACATCGCCGATCTATCTTATCACCTTTTCTTATAAAAACTATAAATCTTTTGTATTCCTCTGGCGAGCCGATGCCATATATGCAGGAAACACTTGCGACAACAATTACATCCTTTCTGCTAATAAGGGAACTCGTAGCCTTGAGCCTGAGTCTATCTATTTCTTCATTTATCGAAGAATCTTTTTCAATGTAAGTATCAGTAACTGGCAGATATGCTTCGGGTTGATAATAGTCATAATAGCTTATAAAATACTCCACAGCGTTATGCGGGAAAAAAGATTTGAATTCCCCATATAGCTGAGCAGCAAGGGTTTTATTATGGGAAATGATGAGAGTTGGCTTCTGGACATTGGCTATGATATGGGCCATAGTGAAGGTTTTACCACTACCGGTTACCCCGAGAAGTGTCTGGAATTTTTTTCCTTGCAGAACTCCCTCTGTCAATTTTTCTATCGCCTGTGGTTGATCCCCTGTTGGTTTAAAATCAGTTAGCAGTTTAAACTTTGTCATATCAGCTTACAATTTAGAGAATACTATAAACTAAATCAATCACGATTAATATGACGGCATGTAATAGATTTCTGTTGAAATTAGTAAGCATAGATAAAACTACCCCTGTTTAGTTTTGATTTATTAAAGATTTCTCTATAAGCTTTTATCAAGGTTTGAAAGAAATGCCAGAGCAAGTATTGAAAATTAGAGCCAGGATAAACAAACTTACCTGTTTTCATCTCATACTGCTATATTTGTTTCCTTCAATTCTTTATCCTGACATAACTCCAGATACCATCCAGAATCAAGCCTTCAATATCTGGAGTAACAGGGGGTATTTCTTTACCCTTACCCTGAATTTAGCGAGAGCATAAAAAGATTGAAAATTTCTCTTCCAATATCTAACATTGAACCGTTTTTTATATGGAAGGGGGAAAACACGATGTATGAATTCTTATATCAAACCTCTCACCGGAGACTAAATCCGCTTACAGGAGAATGGGTTCTTGTATCACCACACAGATTAAAAAGGCCATGGAAAGGAAAGATAGAGAAACTACCTCCTCAGGAACTACCAGAATATGACCCAAACTGTTACCTTTGTCCGGGAAATGTCCGAGCAGGCGGGATCAAAAACCCAGACTACAAAAGCGTGTTCGTTTTTGATAACGACTTCTCAGCTCTAATGACCCCTAAAGAACCTGTCAAAAACAACACTGCAAAAAACAAACTGTTAATAGCGCATCAGGAAACGGGCATATGTAGGGTAATATGTTTCTCTCCATATCACAATCTAACACTTCCAGAACTCGACACAACCTACATTATCAAGGTGGTAAAAGAATGGATAAACCAGTACAGACAATTGGGTAGTCAGGACAATATAAACTATGTCACCATCTTCGAAAACAAAGGTGAAATAATGGGGTGTAGTAATCCTCATCCACATGGCCAAATCTGGGGACAAAAATCTATACCTGTCGAACCGGCAAAAGAACTCCTAAATCAACAAAAGTATTTACATGAAAACAAGCAATGCCTGCTATGTAATTATGTTGAAATTGAATTAAAAGATAAAGAACGCATAGTACTGGAAAATAATAGCTTTTTGGTAGTTGTACCTTTCTGGGCAATCTGGCCATATGAAACGCTAATTTTACCAAAGAGACATATCTCAAACATAGCAGAATTCTCCGAAGAAGAAATATCTGATTTCGCTGATATTATTAAGAGATTAACAATAAAATATGACAATCTATTCGAAACGTCATTTCCTTACTCTGCTGGAATGCACAATTCCCCGACTGATAATTCAGAACATCCTGAATGGCATTTCCATATGCATTTCTACCCACCCCTCTTACGATCCGCAACCATAAAAAAATTCATGGTTGGATACGAAATGCTCGGTGAACCACAGAGAGACCTAACCCCTGAAGCAAGTGCGGAAAAACTAAGAGTCTTAAGCCCGATACACTACAAACAGAAGGGAAAGAACTAAAACAGGGGTCCCTATTTTCTACCTAAAGGACTACCAGTATTTCGCAAAGCAAACTATTCTCTTGCTATATTGTATTTTTGTGCTTCCTCTCCTGCTCTCAAGAAAACCACAATTTTTAAACTTAGCATTTTTTTGCTCTCATCTATATCCCCTCAACACAATTGGTAACCATTGAAGTGTTGGGTAAATTCCACCGACTACAACCACATTCTTAGTTACATATACGCATCTCCATTCTACATATGTGCTGTACAATTCCTGAAATTGTCTATATAAATGCCAGCTCTTACCATTAAAATGTAATACCTCACTTCCCTGACCAACTGCAAATATATCATTACACTTTGTACCCATTATC
>QNCQ01000154.1 GCA_003645825.1 Fidelibacterota bacterium | reverse complement strand
CGTAGAAATAAACAGAATTTTTCTTTTCTCAAATTCTACGGGAGGAGCAGAACTTCCTTCACAACCCCTACAGGAGATTCCGGAAAATCTCAAAGAAAATGCCATCCTGATAACGGGTGAAGATGAACTCTATGGATCAGGAGACTCAATAATTTTCTACGGGAAAGGGACTTATAAAATATTAGTTGAAGAAAATAAATCTTTAGAATATCAGAAAAATTGTTACTCTGACACTAACTTTTATTGGCTGTGCATTTCCAATGCGTCCGGTACCCCTAAAAGGCTTCAGATAGTTCCCTATTCCGAGAGTGCGGACACTACTATCTCCACAGGATACTTTCTGATTCACCATGAAAACGATTTTTTTAACTTTATAAAATCGGGGAAAAGATGGTACGGAGAAAAGTTCTCAGGGACAGGTTCATCCCATTACTTTAGATTTGATCTGCCCGGAGCTGATCCCGCATTTACAGGCTGGGTGAGAATAAGAACCATTGGAGGAACCTACTCAAAAGGGGGGGCAAGGCATGTTTTTAAACTCTTTGTAAATGATTTTCCTTCACCTATAGCAACCTGGACAAGTACAAATTACTTCAGTTCTTATACAAACACCAGGCTTGACAATCAGCTGCTTAATGATGGAGCCAACCTTTTTCAGATAACCTATACATCCAATCTTAGCCAGGCAGAAGCATACCTTGACTACATTGAACTCTTCTACAAATCCAGCGTCAAAATCGAGAAAGGAGAAAACAAATTCTGGATTTTTAAATGCGGCAAAAAAGTAAAAATAAGTTCTGAGACAGATATTTCTAACCCCCTCATCTTCGATGTAACCGACTGGTCAAATGTAAAATTACTTCTTCCGAGAATAGAAAACGGAAAGCTCACCTTCACTTTCAATAGCGACACAACACGGTATTTTTATATTCTATCCAGGAACGATTTTAAGAGTCCGGATACACTATTGTTCATAGAAGACAATCGCTGGGATAAGCTGAGAAAGCCTAACATTTCGGGAGCAGAGTACATCATAATAACAAGAAAAGAATTTCTTGAAGCTGCAGAAACTATTGCTGAAGTCCACTCAAAGTTTGTTGATGAAAAAGATAGACTGAAAACAATGATAGTTTTCCAGGATGATATACTTCACGAATTCAACGCTGATATTCTTGACCCTCATGCAATAAGATACTTTCTCCAGTACGCTTTTCAGTACTGGAGCCCCTCCCCCAGATTCGTTCTCCTTCTTGGAGACGGTACATATGATTATAGGGCTATAGAATCAAGCGAAGGTAACTTAATTCTAACCTATCAGGTAGAACCCTATAAAATATATAGTTCTGCGGATAACTCCTACGCTACTGATGCGAGATTCACTTATGTAAATGGAAACGACTATTACATGGACCTTGCCATAGGTAGAATAACAGCACGTACACCCGAAGAAGCTCTGAATGCTGCAGAGAAAATAAAAAAATATCTTACCTCTCCCGAATATGGGTTATGGAGAAATCGAATAACCCTTGTGGCAGATGATGTCGCAAGACCACATAACTTCGA
Organism: Fidelibacterota bacterium; assembly: GCA_003645825.1. Classification (GTDB taxonomy): domain Bacteria; phylum Fidelibacterota; class UBA2242; order UBA2242; family B5-G15; genus B5-G15. Next base: position 3,617 of record QNCQ01000154.1, on the reverse strand, counting down.
ACCCTATCATATTGAGGATACCGAAGAAAATGTTGCTGTAAAGATACCGCTTTCGATGGACATCAAGAAAATTTACTTGGAAGAATTCCCGGTAGTTTACGACGAATCAACCTATGGTGTAAAAAAACCTGACGCCACTGCAGCAATTCTAGATCAGCTTGAAAAAGGGACCTCAATCATAAACTACATGGGACACGGAAGTCCAACAGTATGGGCACAGGAATATGTACTGGAAATGGCAAGAGACATCAACAGGATAAATACGGGTATGAAGCTACCCTTCTGGTTATCTGCAACCTGTAGCTGGGGACACTTTGATGATATCAGCAACCCCTGTATGGCCGAACAGCTGGTTCTACTAAAGGAAAACGGGGCTATTGCCACCCTTTCAGCTACAAGGGGAGTGTATGGCAGTGCGAATGCTGCTTTTGTAAATCAATTTTACTCGAAACTTTTCAATAAATACACAGCTAACAGACTGAGGATAGGAGAAATTCTCCTAACTCTGATTGATGGATACAATTCTAACGATGAAAAATATGTTCTGTTTGGAGATCCCGCTCTCTATCTTGCTCTTCCTTATGAAAAAGCTGAGTTCGACCGGCCTCAGAATGATACACTTAAGGTACTTTCAAGAGCAAAATTCACGGGGCGAATACCAGCTGGGAATAATGTTGAGCTGAAGGGCACTGGCTATGTAATAAACTACGATAGTGACAGACATGTTACCCGTACTGTATACGACATGCAAAATCAGCCTCACACCCTGAGCTATACCTTACCTGGAGAGAAACTTTTCCAAGGTAAAATAAATTTTCAGAGTACTTTCAAAACAAGTTTTTTCATTCCAAAGGACATAAGCTGGTCTGTTAACCCTGGAAAAGTAACTTTTTTCGGGTGGGATAGTATAAATCACCTTGAAATAGCTGGATACTACGATTCCTTGATATATTACGGCATAGAAAACGTAATGGACACAGTTGGTCCTAAAATTGAAATACAGTTTGAGGGTTTAAATTTTGTAAATGGAGATGAAGTGCCAACTGATAAAGACCTGATAATAAAAGTTTCCGACGAGCACGGAATTAATATCTCTGGTCAACTGGGGCACACTATAACTCTTACATTCGATAACGATGGCTCAAAATCTTTCAATGTCACTGAGCTATTCATTTACGACTCAGACTCAGACACCTCTGGGACAGTTGTTACCCCTCTTCCAAGGGGGCTAAAAACAGGTTACCATACTCTTACAGTAAAAGCTTGGGACAATGCCAATAACCCTTCTCGGGAAACTATATCTTTCTACCTGACACCTTCAGAAAAAATGAAAATCCTGAGAGCATATAATGTACCTAATCCCTTCAAAGATAAGACCAACTTTACTTTTTACCTCACTAAGGATTGTCAGATATTAATAAAAATTTACACAATAAGGGGCTTGCGAATTAAAACAATTGATGAAGGAATAATATACTCTGCAGGTTATAACATTGTTGAATGGGATGGAAAGGATGATTTTGGTAATGATATAGCAAGAGGTATTTACGTTTATAAAATAATAGCTACAGATCTAAATGGTAACGAAACATCCGTCATTGGTAAAATGATAAAAGGTTTCTAAAATGATAAACTGGTACGGGAAAGAGATCGTTCTTGCTTCTAAATCTGAAAGAAGGAAACGACTCCTGAAAATTATAGTAAATGAGTTCACCATTACTAGGCCGAATTACTTGGAACAGAATCACGAGCAACTCGCTCCTGAAAGGCTTGTCCAGAACCACGCTCAAGGGAAAGCCCTCAGCGTAGTAGGTAATTTCAAAAATGCATGGATAATATCTGCCGACACAATAGTCGTTGCAGAAAACCAAATACTCGGGAAACCAAATTCTTATGATGAAGCATTCTGTATGCTAAAATTTCTGAGTGGGAAAAAACATGATGTCTACACTGGATATTGTGTATTAAACAGCGACACCGGTAAATTCATCCTTGACTATGAAAAAACCACTGTCAGATTTCGACACCTTAACGATGATCTGATAAAATTCTATGTAGACAATTACACTCCATTAGACAAAGCTGGAAGCTACGGAATCCAAGATTTCAGCGCAGTATTCATAGAAAAAATAGAAGGCTGTTATTTCAATGTGGTGGGTTTTCCCATTCCTCGCTTTTTTCACACAGTGAAGAAAGAGCTTCACAAATGTTTGTAATTGTCTGGTTTTATCTTAATTTTAGCTTGCGTACTTGACAGAAAAACGGGGATGATATGTTTTACGAAAAGCTAAAGGAAAAAAGAGAACAATTAGGATTAACCATAGAACAAATATCGGATAAAACAAAGATTAACAAAAAGTTTCTCGAAGCTTTTGAAAAAGGGGATTTCTCTGTACTCCCTAGAACGTATGCACGTTTATTCCTAAGATCATACGCTGTGGAGCTTGGACTTGATCCCAGCTGGATACTTGATGAGTACGAAAAATTTGTCGCTGAACCCGGGGAAACAGTTCAACAAAAAAAGCAGAAAGAAACATCTGATCACCATGACCAAGAAAAAACTCATAAAAAACACTCGCAAAAAAAAGCAGACCTTCCCACTATAATTATCATGATTCTTATGCTCATATTTATAATCACCGTATTAAAACAGGTTATAAAGGAGAGAAAACAGCCTGTAGCATCGATAAAAACTCAACAAATCCAGTCACATAGAACTTCTCCTACAACCACTCTGCCTGATACTGGAAAAGTAGAAAGATCCGCTCCTCAACCTCAACCGCCTGTTTCGGAAAAATTCATTACCCTGAGAATGATAACTACAGATACCTGTTGGATTAAACTTACCAGAGACAACGAAGAACCCGGCGATACCATTTTCCTTCCCGGGGCCAAAAGAATATGGAAAGCGAAAGAAAAATTTGATATAATAATAGGTAAACCAGCAGGGATAAGATTGTTTCTTGGGAACAAAGACCTCGGTCAGGTTGGAATAAATGGCATTCCCGTCAGGCTCGTAATTACGAGAGAAGGCATAATAAAGAAGCAAACCTTCAGAAAATAATTAGCGTACGAAGTGCATAATATAGTTTGTCAAAACCTGTAATAAACTGCAAGATCAAAAAATTCCTTAACCAGTAAACCTTCCTCATTTCCATACATCACTCGCTTTATATTTTATTAGATCACATTATACGAGCAATCCTTATCATTGTAGTTCTCAGAGAACCTCGGATAGAGAAGCCGTTCGACTCATAACCTTTGCCTTTGAGAATAAGGATTTAGATGAGACCACGCCACCTTTTATGTAGATACCCTCACATCAGAGATCAAAAATTAACCTTTTTTCAAAATGGACAGCCAATTGTGCCGGAATTCTGGTGTACAGTTCATTCACATGGTAAACAGTTAAGGAGGTTAATAGGCTTGATAGAGATAAAAGAGATTAAGAGGTTAACAGATGAGAGATTGATAGAAGCGAGAGGGATAGTAGAAGGAGATGGGATAGGTTTGATAGAGGAGATTGAAGGAGAGAGCTCTCTCGGTGTAAATTTTGATGGATATAAGAAAGGGGGTTTACGAAGATAGACTTGATCTTTTGGCTAAATGCTATACTT
>QNCQ01000153.1 GCA_003645825.1 Fidelibacterota bacterium | reverse complement strand
TCTCAAAGGCAGGAAATGGCGGCTGAATTTTTATGTTCATGCTCTGTTTAACTTTTTGGTGATAGTTCTGCACTTTTCTATTTTTTACTTCATAAATTTTGCCGGTTCGGAGCTCTCTATAGAGTACATATTTGTGAGATATATATTACCTTCTTCATTTTATACCCTGGTAATATTTTTGATTGTGGATAGGCTGCTTTCGCTTGAAGAGTAGGATATGATTTGTGCTCAGAATAATGTGGCACCTGGAAGAAAAAATGTTTTTAGAGGTGTTATTCTCATTTTCTTTATTGTGCTTGTGGTCAGGTTCTACGTGTTGCAAATAGTTCAGTATGGCAGGTATGTGGAGCTGGCTGAGTCAAACAGGATAAGGATTGTTCCAATAAGTGCACCCAGAGGTAATATTTACGATAGAAATGGAAATATACTGGTGTACAATGAATCGCAGTATAATCTTAACATTATACCATACGAGATAACAGGTGCGGGAGGAGACTCGATTCTTGAGAAACTCAGCACGATAATAAAGCTTCCTATAAGTGAGATAAAGTATAGAATGAGGAAAAACTGGAGAGGGATTTTCTTTCCGGCTACGATTTGTGAGGATATTGATTTTAATGTACTGACCAGAGTGGAGGAGCACAAGCTTGAATTTCCTGGGGTCCTTTTCACCTATGTTCCTACCAGAGCATATACAGATAGAGTTCGCGCTTCACACGTTATTGGATATCTGAGAGAAATTGACAGGAATAGTCTGATTAAATTCAAGAAATACGGATATAGATGGGGAGATTTGATAGGGTGGAGGGGGGTGGAACGAGTTTATGAGACAATTTTAAGAGGCAAGGATGGGTACGATTATCTTCAGGTTGATGCTCATGGCAAGGTGTTAGGTGAATTGCCCGAACGAAAGAAGATACTTCCCAGGCCGGGCAATGATTTGTTTCTTACAATCGACATGGAGTTGCAAAGGTATTGCGAGGAGGTGCTCAGGGATACTCATGGTGTGGTGATTTTAATGAATGCGGATAATGGGGAAATCATAAGCCTGGTGAGCAAACCGGACTATGATCTGAGTTTGTTCTCCGGGGTTGTGGAGCCTGAGAAGTGGAACAAACTGACCACTAATCCTGAGAAACCTCTTTTTAACAGGGCAACCCAGGGATTGTATCCTCCTGGGTCTGTTTTTAAATTGATAACTTTGATAGCTGCTTTGTCTGAGGGGATAGTAGATACCAACTGGACAGTTAACTGTCACGGATATTATAAGCTTGGGCGAAGATATTTCAGATGCTGGAAGTGGTCGGGACATGGAACTGTTGACCCAGTTGAGGCTGTGGCAGTAAGCTGCAATGTATTTTTCTACACATTGGTGAGGAAGGTTGATATTGATACATGGTATAGATATGCCAGATTGTTTGGCTTTGGTGAGGCTACAGGGATAGATCTTCCTGCCGAGGAGGAAGGGCTGGTGCCAAACAGGAAATTTCTTGATGAAAAGTATGGAGAAGGTGGGTGGACGGAGGGGATGAAGTTGAATCTCGCTATTGGCCAGGGAGATTTGCTTGTTACTCCTGTTCAGATGGTGAAATTTGCAGCGATTCTTGCTACTAATGGTAAAATAGTTCAACCACATCTGGCGATGATGTATTATGATAGAATAAAGGAAAGGTATGTGCACTTTGTCCCAGAAGTTGATTCTATCACTGTTGTTCCTGAGAATGTATGGCGGATTTTGAGAAAGGGGATGTATGAAGTGGTTAATAAAAAATATGGAACAGGATATCTGGCGAAGTTGAAAGATGTGACACTTTATGGTAAAACAGGTACCGCTCAGAATCCTTTGGGAGAACCCCACTCGTGGTTTATAGGTTTTACCGATACCGGAGACGAAAAGGTGGCAATAGCTGTAATTATCGAGCATGGAGGTAGCGGTGGTAGTAATGCGGCAGTGGTGGCAAGGAAGGTGTTAGAGCATTATTACAGATTGAAGGCAGAGGTTGTCAGGAAATGAAAAGGAGATTCTTGGGAAATAAGTTGGCCTACATGAAGAGCATAAATTTTGTGATTCTGGCGATCGTTCTTCTACTCACTTTGTTTGGGTTTGTTGTTTTGTATAGCATATCGATTCCCCTTAAGGTTCCGTTTTTCTACAAAACGGTAGGGAAGCAGCTCATATGGTGGGTAATAAGTGTTTTTGTGCTTATTATGGTTTTGTTTGTTAAAAAGAAGTTTTTGTTTGATAATGCGTATTTTTTGTATGCCTGCGGCCTGTTTCTGCTGATTATCCCTTTTGCCTTTGGGTTGAAAGTGAGCGAGACGTATAGGTGGATAAAGCTTGGAACAATGACCATTCAACCTTCTGAGTTTGCAAAGGTTTTTTATGTTTTGGGGGTAGCAAAGTATCTTTCCGGGGAGAATGTAGCAATAGATAGTCCGAAATCGGTATTTATTCCTCTTTTCATGGCTGCTATCCCTTTTATAGTTATATTTAATCAGCCCGATTTGAGCACCGCTTTGCTTTTCATCTTAACGCTTGTTCCAATGTTATTCTGGGCAGGAGTGAGAACCTATTATATTTTTCTCCTTGTTGCTCCAGTTTTAAGTGTGGTGACTGCTTTTAATTTCTATACGTTTTTTGCGTGGGTTATTGTTCTACTGGTGATTCTTTATCTTAATAGTCAAAACATTATACTTGCAGTTTCTATGGGAATTGTAAATTTTTCGCTGGGTTTTCTTACTCCATTTATATGGAATAATCTTAAACCTTATCAACAAAAAAGAATCCTTGCGATGTTTAATGTGTGGGAAGATCCACAGGGTGTCGGGTATCAGGTGATCCAATCACAGACTGCTATTGGTTCAGGTGGACTGTTCGGAAAGGGTTTTGGAAAGGGTACCCAGACTCATCTGAAATTTTTGCCCCAGCAGCATAACGATTTTGTGTTTTCAGTTGTAGGCGAGGAATACGGTTTTATTGGGGTAATAGTGGTATTGCTCCTGTATCTTGTCCTTTTGTTGTTAATTCTAAACGCTGCATATAAGGCAAAAGACAGATTTAGTTCCCTCGTGATGATCGGAGCAATATCTTTTCTTTTCCTGCATATATTTATCAACATTGGAGTTACTGCCGGACTTCTGCCTGTAACAGGGCTTTCTTTACCTTTTCTCAGTTATGGGGGATCATTCCTTCTGACATGTTACATTTTTATTGGGCTTGTTGTGAATTTGAACAGAAGATTGTAATAAAATTCTGTGCTTCGGAGGTAGTGTGAGTGGGATTGAGATGATAATTTTTGACTTGGATGGTACACTTGTTAATTCTTTTTCCGACATTGCTGCCAGTGTTAACGAAACCCTTGATTATTTCGGTTGTCCTTTGCTTGAAGAAAAGGTTGTGGTACAATACATAGGGGATGGGGTAAAGATGCTTATTGCTCGAAGTTTTGGCAGGAGCATTTTCAATAATCCTGATTATGAATGGCCTGAAGAGGAACTAAACAAATACTATAAAAAGTATCTCGAAATCTATTCTCAAAATCTTTTGAATACTACAGATCTGTATCCCGGAGTTAGAGAGACGCTGGGAGAGTTGAGGATTTACAAGAAAGTAATTCTTTCTAATAAGAATAAAAGTCTGACGGATAGAATACTACGAACGGTGGGAATTTACGAGTTTTTTGATTTTGTATTTGGTGGTGATTCTTTTTCTGTGCGTAAGCCTGATCCTGGTCCAATTCTCAGTATCCTAGAGATTACAGGGATATCAGCCAATTCTGCAATGATAGTAGGGGATAGCGAAAAAGATATAATAGCTGGTAAAGAGGCCGGGATAAAAACATGCGCGGTGACTTATGGATTAAGGAGTTATAAAGAACTGAGGGAATATGGTCCTGACTTGATTGTTGACGATTTCAGACAGTTGCCTGGGGCTATTGAGGGTTTTCCTGGTCGACAGGATGAACTTTCCAGTCCCGTGCGGGATAGATAATTTCTATTTTCCCATCGGGTTTTTTTAGTACCACTTTTTCTATTAGAGCATTGGCGATAATTGCTTTACACTGATTGCATATGAATTTGTGGCCAACTACATACATTGTCCCCCCTGCCGTGCTATGTCCATTTCTGGCAGCAAGGACAACAGCATTAGATTCTGCATGTGACCCCACTGCGCGGCATTTCTCAAGTTGCGTGCCGGATTCTATATTGTGTTTGTTTCTGTAACAAAAGCCAATCTCAAGGCAATTAGGTTGGTGAGTGGGAGCACCGTTGTAACCGGTAGAGATTATGTCTTTATTCCTTACAATTACAGCTCCGACTTTGTTTCTAAAACAAGTGGAGCGAGATGCTACCATCTCAGCTATATCCAGAAAATATTCGTCCCAGCTTTTTCTCTTTTTTGTCACCGGTATCCTCCTGAGTTTATGCCTTCATATAACCTGTTAATATAGCACAGCGATTGTATGAGTCAAATGAAAATGATAAAAATCCATAACTATTTTTCAATTTAATATGACTAAAAAACATAATTAATTAGTAGTGAAGTGATGCACCATCACTTTTCAATTAAACCAAGCTATATCATCTGTTGCTACATATCCCGTATTCGTAACAAGTTAATGAGTATCACTAATAAAGTATTGTTGCTTTTTGATTGATTAGTCTGCAAGAAGTATTACAAATAAGTTTTCTCCAAGCAGTTCTTTAACCAACTTTTTATCTATAGTTAGCAGGATAGCATCTTCTTTTTTACAAATTTCGGATATTTTTGATTGCCTAATATGTGTAAGTTTTATCAGCTTGTAATTATCAAATTTCCTTAGGAGTTCATATGCTTTCCTATCCGAAGAGTTTTCAGAGAGGAAGTTCCCGTTTGTGTGTATTAGTAGTTCGAATCCGATGGGGAAAAGTAATTTATCGAGCAGGTTGGCCACTTCAGTTAGGATGTCCTGAGTAATTACTATTCTACCAAGGTAAAAATAAAGGCACACTTCGAGATTTTTAATAACGTATCCGCAGTCTTTAATAGGGCAGAGAAACTCTCTTGAAGGGATTTTTAGAATTATTTTCTTCAAATCCGTGTGGCATTTCGGGCATATTATTGAAAATACACGAATGTCCTTTTTGCCTTTTGCATAAAATTTCTTATAGGTATCTGGCACTATTGTGTCAAAGTTTTTG
>QNCQ01000152.1 GCA_003645825.1 Fidelibacterota bacterium | reverse complement strand
GGGACTGCGTGGGGTGTGGTGGATGCAACAACATATGTCCCACGTGTTATTGTGTAATTTTGAATGACGAATCGAAGGATAAAGATTTTACGAAGGTAAGAAGTTATGACTCGTGTCAGTTAACAGGATATGCAAGGGTTGCGGGGGGGGCAAATCCTCGCCCTAAGATGTATCAGCGATTTAGAAACAGATATCTTTGTAAGTTTCTGTACATGAAGTATAATTTTGATCTGCTCGGGTGTACGGGCTGTGGGCGGTGCATTGATGTCTGTCCGGGAGAGATAGAGTTTAGAGGTGTTGTAAAAAGAATTATGGAAAAAGAAAAGAGTTTTCAGGAGGCGTAGTTATGGAGAGAGAGAATCCTTATAAGGTTATACCGGCAGAGGTTACCGAAGTAATTGATGAGTCACCAACGATAAAGACTTTTCATTTAAAGCCTGAGAAACCGATACCGTTTAAAACGGGGCAGTTTATAGAATTTTCTGTACCGGGCATAGGTGAAGCACCTTTTACGCCGTCTTCTTCGCATTATGTTGTGGATGAGATGGATGTTACGATAATGAAAGTGGGATTTGTAACGGAGCATATTCACAGGGTTAAACCTGGAGATATTGTTGGTTTGAGAGGCCCTTTCGGGTCGTGTTATCCTCTGGAGAAATTTAAAGGGAAGGATGTACTGATAATGGGCGGAGGCGTTGGAATGGCGCCTACCAGGTCCTTATTTCTTACACTTCTCCACGATATCGATCAGTATAACAGTGTTACATTCCTTGCTGGGGCAAGAACTCCTGAAGATATGATTTATAAGTATCAAATCGAGGAATGGCGTAAGCATGAGAAAGTTAAGGTTTTGAGGTCTGTTGATTCTGTACCGGAGGGGCAATCGTGGGATGAAGAGGTATGTCTGGTAACGAAGCTTCTTGAAAAGATTGATATAAAACCCGATGGTAATCCTGTAGTAGTGTGCGGACCTCCCATAATGATGAAGTTTGCAACCATGGATTTACTGAAGTACGGATATTCTCCTGAGGATATTTATCTCTCAATGGAGAAGAAAATGTATTGCGGAATTGGGCAATGCAGACACTGTGTTATGGGTAAGTATTTTGTCTGTAAAGATGGTCCAGTGTTTACTTATGAAATGATAAAAAATGAGGAGAATATTTGGGAATGAAGAAATTATTAATTGATATACCCGCATTAATTGAGTCGGGTAAATCGGTTGAGGATATTAAGTGTGAATATTTCTATCATAGGGATAATCCCGGGCAGTTCTCCTTACTGGAGGTAGCAGAGTTTGCGGTTTACTGTCGGCAATGTAAGGATGCTTTCTGCGTGCTTGCGTGTCCGAAGGAAGCTCTTGAGAAAATGGAGAATGGATTGGTTAAGCGGTATAATATGCGATGTGTGGGGTGTAAGAGTTGTATTCTGGCGTGTCCTTTTGGTACCATTTTCCCGGAAGTTATTAACTACATTACAGCAAAGTGTGACTATTGCCTTGAACAACTAAAGTCAAATCCGGACTATGTCCCGCTATGTGTTAAGACCTCTCCGAATGGAGCTTTCAAGATGGTAGATATTGAGAAAGAGGATCCGGAAAACAACCTGTTTTTCTACGGGGAGCATCTTGCTATTAAAAGTCATAGCTGGCGGCATAAGGAGGATAAGGCATGAACTGGTGGTATATATTTTATTTGCTGGTATTTCCTGGACTTTTGTTTACAGCTATTCTGGGGTTGCTGGTTGGTTGGGTGGACAGAAAACTATCAGCAAGGGTTCAGTTTAGAGTTGGTCCTCCGATTTTACAGAACTTTTATGATTTCATTAAACTTTTAGGAAAAGAGACTATAATTGTTAAGGATAGCATTAAATCCCTGTTTGTTCTGGCTCCTATTGTTGCTTTCGGGGTACTGGTTTTGGTTTCAACGATTATTGGAGTGCCTTTGTTCTTTGAAAGGGGGTTTAATGGCGACATATTTGTTGTGATGTATCTTTTGATGATTTACTCTGTAATGGTAATTATTGGGGGAGGTTCTACTGGAAATGTGTATTCAAGTCTGGGTGCTGGCAGGGAGATAAAGCTTTTGCTGGCCGATGAGCTTGCGTTTATTTTGATTTGTTTTGTTCCTATAATAAAGTCAGGTTATGTTATTAGTCTCGATGGTATTGTCAATGCTCAGAGTAGGGTTCCCTTTATTTGTTCTGTATCAGGTGTTATTGCTTTTGTATTTGGTATTTTGTGTGTTCAGGCAAAGATGGCGTTACCTCCGTTTCATATTCCTGAAGCTGAGACGGAGATTGTGGAAGGGCCTTTTATGGAATATTCCGGACCGCTGCTTGGTTACTGGAAACTAAATCAGTACATGATGTGGGTTTTTTATCCATTTCTTTTGATTTTACTCTTTCTTGGTGGGTTTAGAGCGGATGGTCTTGGAATCTTATGGTTTATTTTGAAATATCTGGGCATAGTTGTTCTAATGGTACTGATTAAAAATACCAATCCTCGTATAAGAATAGATACGGCGATAAAATTTTTCTGGCGTTGTGCAGCGCCCGTAGCTTTTGTTGGGGTAATTCTTGCTATTTATGGGGTATAAAAATGAGCTGGTACACAAAAAAGTTAGCAAAATCGATTTGGGTTTTTCATGTTAGTGCTTCGCCGTGTAATAATTGTGATATTGAAATCCTGGATCTTTTGACACCCAAGTATGACCTTGAAAGGTTTGGGATTAAGCTTGTTGGATCCATTCGACATGCTGATGTTTTGCTTGTTACAGGTATTTTGAATAAAAAGGTGGCTCCCCGGGTGAAGTACATTTATGAGCAGGCTCCTAAGCCTATTTTTGTGGTTGGTGTGGGGAGTTGTCCCGCTTCAGGAACTGTTTTTAAGGGCGGATATAATTATCCATCTAAAGTCCTTTCTGAAATTTCCTTTGATATATATATCCCAGGGTGTCCTCCAAAGCCTGAGGCGATGATAGAGGGAATAATGAAGCTCGTGGAGGTGCTGAATGCTTAGTGAAGTGCTTGGTAAATTTAAAGAGGACTATAAAGATTTAATAACGGTGTGTCGTGAAAAGAAGGACAGATTGTATTTTTATGTTGAGGATTCCCGATTACGGGAGGTAGTAGAACACATTTTTCATAAGCTGGGGTGTCGACTTTCGACGGCAACAGCTCTTGAACGTCCAGATGGTTTTGAGGTTATATATCATTTTTCTCATGATGGGAGTGGTGTTTATCTATGTCCTACTGTGTTTATTCCAAACAAAGACAATCCTGAGATGAACTCTATCACCCCGATTGTGCGAGGTGCGGAATGGATTGAACGGGAGATGATGGAGATGTTTGGGATAAAGTTTCGAGAGCATCCAAGGCCTGAGAAATTGTTGACTTTAAACCATCCTGAAAAGGTGGACAAGCCTTTGAGAATAGGAGGTAAATGATGGAACGGATAATTCCCGTGGGGCCATATCATCCATTACTTGAAGAGGCTGAGTATTTTACCTTGAAAGTTGATGGTGAGACAGTTGTTGATATCGATATAGAGATAGGCTGGATGCATAGGGGACATGAGTTTATCTCTGAGTCAATGACCTTTACCCAGTCTATATATTTGGTTGAGCGAATATGTGGTATATGTTCGACATCGCATCCGCTTGCCTTCGTCCATGCTGTAGAGGATGTCTGCAATGTGGAAGTTCCAGTTAGGGCGAAGATAATACGCACTCTGGTAGGGGAGCTTGAAAGAATTCACAGTCATCTTTTGTGGGTTGGTCTCGCAGGGCATTTCATCGGGTATGACACGGTCTGGATGTGGGCGTGGAAATATAGGGAGCCTGTTTTACAAATGTTCGAAATAATATCGGGGAATAGAAATCATTACGGGATGATGAGAATTGGGGGAGTGGGGAGGGATGTTGAACCTGATTCAATTCCTGAGATGGAGAAAATTTTGGATGAGATTGAGAAGAAAATGGATATGTTAGTAAAGGTGGTGCGCGATGATCCGGTCTTAAAGTCGAGGCTAAAGGGTGTTGGTGTGTTAAAGAAGGAAGATGCAATTAATTTTTGTGCGGTTGGTCCTACCGCGAGAGCATCGGATGTCGGTATTGATGTTAGGAAAGATGAGCCTAAGGATGCTTATGACATGGTAGATTTTGAGGTAATAGTGCTTCCTAATGGAGATGTGTATGATAAGTTTGTTGTCAGAGTTCTTGAGATTATTGAGTCTGTGAAAATATGCCGGCAATGTTTGAAGCTGCTTAGAACTGAAAGAGGTCCGGTTTTGAATAAGGTGAAGGAGATTCCCCCCGGTGAAGGGATAGGTAGGTATGAAGCTCCAAGGGGAGAGGTTTTCCATTACGTTCGTACCGACGGTTCCAATAGAGCTGTACGGCACAAGGTTAGGGCGCCGAGTTATGCTAATATACCGACCTGTAAGGCAAGTTGTATAGGAATTCCTGTTGCTGATGCTCTTATAACGACAGCTTCTGTTGATCCCTGTTATTGTTGTACGGAGAGAGCTGTGAGGGTTATTGATGAGAAAAATAGAGAGTTGCATATTGATTTATTAAGGTTGTCAAGAGAGAAAACCGAGCGAATTCGGAGGGAAGCATAAATGCAACTGAATGAGTTAAGTTTATTATTGTTGGTTCCACTGGTAGTGGGTGTTGTAAACGTGTTTCTCCCGCTGGTGCTACGAAAGATTTTAAGCGTTGCATGTATGGTGTATTTACTTGTTATTACTTTTGGTATTTACAATAGCATGGGGCTGGAGGTCAGATTTTTAAATGTTGGTATTCTAGGCGTTGATAGGCTGGCATTTTTCTCGCTTGTTTTTATCCAGATCATTGGTACATTGGTACTTATTTTTTCATTTAAGGGTGTTGCCAGGGATATTGAGAAAAGGTTTTTCGTATTGTTTTCATTAACTATAGCATTTTCAAATGGGGCTGTTCTAAGTACACACTCGATCGTTTTCATCATATTCTGGGGATTGTCGGGAGTAGTTCTTTACCTTTATGCGTTACTTGCTAATACTGCGAACGCACCTAGTTCCGCAAAGAAGACATTCATGATAGTGGGAGCCAGCGATTCCGTTTTAATACTGGGATTGCTGTTAATATGGTTGCTCGAACCCTCAAAGGGATTTGGACTGTGGGATATTCGTCTCCAGCTTGAAGGGCAG
>QNCQ01000151.1 GCA_003645825.1 Fidelibacterota bacterium | reverse complement strand
TCTACATATGTGCTGTACAATTCCTGAAATTGTCTATATAAATGCCAGCTCTTACCATTAAAATGTAATACCTCACTTCCCTGACCAACTGCAAATATATCATTACACTTTGTACCCATTATCGAAAGTCCTGCCCATTGGCCTGGCTCATCTATCTTCTCTACTTTTCCAGTTGCTAAATCCATCAAACCTCTGCCTGTTAGTCCATTGAAATAAAGTCTTGTAGCTCTATCTGTCCACACATCAAAATAGTTTCCTCCGGGTTTACCATCATGAGGCTGGGTATAATATATACTCTTCCATCCATTACCTTCTTTCTGTAAAACTATGCTCCTTGAATGATCCCTGGATGTCCCAACTACCCATATATGTTCCTTATCCAACCCCCATATCCCTCTTAAATGTATATCCGTACCACTCTCCAGCTTCTCAAAATCCTTACCATCATAATGAACGATCGAACCCTCCAACCCAACAAAGTAAATGTCATCAGGAGAAGATGCCCAAATACCGTCTCCTACACACGCATCAATACCCATATCATTAAGGTGGTATCGTTCCCATTTAGCACCATTCCAGTGGTAGGGAAAGCAATGTGACGTCACCCAGATATCATTTTCGTTAAAATACCAGATACTGTAAAGGTCAAGAGTATTACCGTATATACCAAGTAGTTCCCATTCCTCCCCATTCCAGTGTGCAGCATTATATTCTTTTTTCCCAGTTCCATTGAAAGAAGAATCAGGATCAGGAACAACTATATTTCCCACTACCCATATATCATTCTCATTCACAATCCATACATCATTTACATATCCTCCTCCAATACCAAGAGTATCTATATACCACTGGATTTCATGGGAAGTCGTATCAAGCGTATGCACAACCACAGACTCTGAACTAACCCTTACTCTACCTCCATCCACCAAATCTACCCTATACTCATAATCCCTATCTGGAATAAGACCACCATCTATTATCACTGTATCATTACCGCTGCTACAATACACTCCTACCACACTATCATCCCTTACAAGATTAAAATCCTGCGCAACTCCTGAATCAGGCAAACCAACCCTCAACACAACCTCCGTACAAAATATATCCTCTATTCCAACAAATACCTCATAGTCCTCCTTTTCCTCCATACCACCATCCCACTCAGAACAAAATTCGAATACCAGCATAATCAAACAAATAAACAAAACATTACACACCATACCTTTGGTCATTTTGAAAAGCACCTCCCTTTCAACAAAACCCCTCATTCCCATTTTAATATCTATTTCTCCACATCCATTACTTTGTTAACTTACCCTACCATTGTTTTCCTGCCAAGCATTTTTCCAAACTTTTTATAGTTACTTCCCATTAACATTAGAAAACCGATTAATAAATTAAAATAAACAAACAATCCTGTTCGCTTATTTTAGAAAGCATACCCAAAGGACAAAGGTACCTTCAGAACACCACTACCAGGACTACCCGGAGACCAGGAGAAGGTAAACGTACCCAACACTGAACCGGGCACAAATCAAAAAGGCTTTTGAATTACCTCTTAAATAATATAAATTGCACCAGCTTATGATGAGCTCACTCAAGATCGAAAAATACACGGAGGATTTTAGAGAAAAGTGGGACGATTTTGTTCTGGAAAGCGTAAACGGCACTATTTTTCACACACGCAGGTTTCTATCATACCATCCCCCAGACAGATTTGAAGATTGCTCTTTGATCCTGAAAAAAAACGACGAGATCTTCGCACTTTTCCCGGCCGTCAACATAGAGTACAACGGGGGAAAAACCCTGTTCTCACACAGAGGAGCAAGCTATGGGGGATTTGTCTACAAACAAAATCTCTCAATATCTGCTTCTTTCACCATGGTCAGAAGACTCGTAGATTTTGCTTATAGCAACGGCTTTGAAAAAATAGTTATAACCATCCCACCAATCATATATAGCAGGAGACCTTCCCAGTATATAGACTTTGCTCTATTGAAAAACGGCTTCAAATACCTGAAAAAGGAACTTTCCAGCGTACTCTTTCTCGAAGATAGCGTCGAAGAGAATGTTAAAAAATTCAGGCAAGCAAATAGGACAGCATTCCGAAAAGCAATAAAACTGGGGGTGGAGGTAAAAGAAAGTGAAGATTGGGACACATTTTACAATATTTTAAAAAACAATTTAAAAATCAGGCATAATGTTAAGCCTACCCATACACTCGAAGAGCTTATCAGGCTAAAAAAACTCTTTCCCGAACAAATACGACTGTATGGCGCATATATAAACAATGAAATGATCGCCGGAGTTGTAATGTTTGATTGTAATTCCCAGGTTTCACTGGCCTTTTATATTAGCCATAGGGAAGAAATGCAAAAATACCGGGCTGTCAATCTGCTTTTTTACCATATAATTGGAGATTCAATAAAAAGAGGGTTCAAATATCTTGACTTTGGCATCTTTACTGTAAACATGGAACCCAACTTTGGACTGGGAAGATTTAAAGAAGGATTTGGAGCTACGGGCATTTTCAGAGATACCTTTTACATAGATATAAAATAAAAAGTAATTCATAAAAATGTCCCTTAGCATAAGATCGCTAACCAAACAAACTCTTATTTATGGTATAGGAACAATCCTTGCGCGCTTCGTCACTTTCCTGCTACTTCCGTTGTATACAAACGTTTTATCACCAGAAGACTACGGGCTTACATCCCTTGTCTTTGCCTTTCTTGGATTCATGAATATTATCTACAATTATGGTCTTGACTCTGCTCTTATGAGATATTATTCCAAAGAGAAAACTCGGGAAGAAAAAAGAACCATCCTCTCAACAGCGGTAATTCTGTCAACAGTCACAAGCCTCATATTCACGGTGATTATCTATCTTTTAAGTAATTCCTTAAGCATTAAGCTCCTTTCTAAAGGAGAATATCAAATCCTCATAAAATATGCCTCCTTCATCCTGTTCTTCGATTGCCTTGCAAGGCTACCATTTGCCTATCTCAGGCTAAAGGAAAGAGCCTTTACATTTATGGCAATCAAAATAGCAAACGTCATCGTTGTTTTTTCACTGAACATTTATCTTGTTGCCATCGCAGGAAAGGGAATAAACGGCATCTTTATCAGCAATCTCATAACAAGCGCTCTTACAACATTTGTGGCTTTCATTTTCCTGTTAAGAGAACTAAAGCCAGCATTCTCAACAGCTTATGCTACCAGTCTTGTTCTTTTTGGCCTACCGTTTGTGCCTGCTGGGCTTGCTACTGTTACAATGGAAATGCTAAACCGATATATAATAGGGCACCTTCTGGATCTTAACGCTGTCGGCATCTTCAGTGCAGGCTTTAAACTCGGGATCTTTATGCTTCTTATAACAACAGCTTTTTACTATGCCTGGCAGCCATTCTTCCTCAAAGCGGGCAAAAAAGAATCCTCAAAATCGTTATTTTCAAGAGTTCTAACCTATTTTACCCTCACAATGATGACAGTTTGGCTTGTTCTCACAGTTTTCATAAGAGAGATTGTTAATTTTCATATCGGGGATATTTATCTGGTCGGGAAAGAATACCAGTCCTGCGTGGAAATCGTGCCTTATATACTGCTTGGCTACGTTTTTTACGGGATAAACCTGGTTTTTCTACCGGGAATATATTTTGAGAAAAAAACACAGTTTATCGCATATAACACTATAATATCTGCCCTTGTAAATGTGCTGTTCAACTTCGTATTAATTCCGATAATTGGAATAATAGGTTCAGCGGTTGCAAGTATGCTTGGATATCTAACCCTTGCGATATGTTCATATTCAGTATCCCAGAAACTGTTCAGGGTAGAGTATGAATATAAAAGAATTGCTTTATTAATCTCCATTGCTCTTATAGTGGGCTGGACTCTATTTTATTTTGAACCGAATCCGCTTACCAAAATCGGAGCTGTTTTATTTTTCCCGATCATTTTGAAGATTCTTGGTTTCTTTAAAAAACATGAAATTGATATGCTCAAAAAAACCTTTAAAATTCTGAAATGAAAAAAAGTGCAAAAATTTGTCATATTTCCATAGGACATAATCCAGATGACGACAGAATATACTATAAAGAGCTACGAAGTCTTGCAAAAATCTATAGAGACGTACACTTTATAGCACCTGATAGAAAATCTCCACCTTCGGATGGAATCATCAAATTCCATCTATTTCCCTTTTCCAAAAACGTACTCAGAAATGCAATTAGCGCCCTTCGCATCGCCACGTCCGTAAAAGCGGACATCTACCATATACACGAATTTGAGTTCTTGCCGTTCGCTCTTGTGTTGAAACTAAAATACAGAAGAAAAGTGATCTATGACGCTCATGAGTCAGTTTTTTACTATTTTCCTGATTTTTCCAGAAAGCCCAGGTTTTTTACCCTGCCTGTAGGTGCAATTTCCCAGCTTCTCGAATGGTTTTGCATAATGTTTGTTGATTTTGTAATAACAGTAACCCCATGGATAAAAAAGGACCTGCAACGTTTCAATAAGAAGATCTCCATTATCTACAATTACCCGATAAAAGAATTTTTTAGAACAATGCATTCCTCCAAAAGAAAGAACAAAACAGTCCTGTACCACGGTCAGCTCTCGCATGCAAGAAATATAGAATCCATCATAAAGGCATTCCCCCACGTCATAAAAAGAATCCCAGATGCGGAACTAAAAATCGTTGGATACGGTCCAGAACACTATGTAAAAAAACTAAAAGAACTTATAAAATGCAACAATCTGGAGGAGTACGTAAAAATCTTTCCACCAATCGATTACAAAGAAATTCCCTCTCTAATATCCGAAGCTACGATAGGACTATCTTCCATGTTCCCAAACAAAAGCTTCATGAGATCGATACAGGTCAAAATCTTCGAATTCATGGCAAACGGCATACCCGTACTTGGATGCAACACCCCGGCAAATAGATACTATATCGAAAAACATTCTACAGGTTTTGTTATCGACCCACCGACTCCAGAAAATATAGCCAGACATATAATAAAACTCCTATTGAATCCTGGACTTGTTGTAACTCTCGGCAAAAATGGAGTAGAAGCTGTTGAGAAAAAATTCAACTGGAATCTCATGGAAAAAAGGCTTTTCAAAATTTATAAACTCGTTGAAGAAAAATGTTGAAGATTCTATACATATCGCCAGAAAATACGGTGGGAACTCTTTCATACTGGAAAAGAGGCCATAAGCAAATGGGGAACTATTGTAG
>QNCQ01000150.1 GCA_003645825.1 Fidelibacterota bacterium | reverse complement strand
TTCGTTTAATGATAGGATTGGGAGATGGAGCTATCAAAAGTGCTGACACCAGAGCTCGTTGTATATCCCCTGGAAGCAAGTTCCAAAGAGGAGGTGATATCAAAACTTATTTATGCTCTCCAGGGTGCAGGAAAGCTGACTCATCCAGAGATTGCCAGGAAAGCGGTTATGGAAAGGGAGAAGTTGATGAGCACAGGTGTTGGGAGAGGAGTTGCAATACCTCATGGTAAGTATCCCTATACCGATGAGGTTCTTGTTTGCGTGGGGGTATCCAGGAAAGGGGTAGATTTTGATGCCGTTGACGGACAGCCTGTTTATATTTTTGTTTTGCTTTTGACCCCTGAAAAGCAACCCAGTAAACATCTGAAACTTCTTAGTAAGTTTTCCAGAATACTGAATACTGTACAGGCAAGAGAAGAAATTCTTGAAGCTCAATCACCTGAGGAGATAGCTCGTGTTTTCCATAAATATGATAAAAAATATTAGGAGATAAAAATGCCTTTTTGCCCAAAATGTAGATATGAATTTGTGGAAGGCGTAAAGAAGTGTCCGGACTGCGGTACTGAGCTTGTCGACAAGCTTTCTGAAGAACAGCCTGTCAGTATTAAGTGGGTTCCGGTTGGTACTCTTCAATCGTCTCTGTATGGAGATATGGCAAAGGAACTTCTTGAAAAAAATGGAATTCCTGCTCTTCTTATCACAGATTTTTTCCATGGTGCACTTACAACAACGGGTACATCTATGCCTGGCTCTTATGCTAAGGTCTTTGTCCCTGAGGAGAAAACTTTCCAAGCTCGTGAGCTTTTGAAAAATTATGTAGATATAGATCTGGAATAGTGATGAAGTATTCGAGAGTAAAGGGCACGAGGGATATATTGCCGCATGAATCCTATAAATGGTTGTACATTGGAGATAAGATAAGAGAGTTTGCTCTCCTTAATAACTTTAGCTATATTAAGACCCCTGCATTTGAGGTGACGGAACTGTTTGTAAGAGGCATTGGGAATGAAACCGACATAGTTTCCAAAGAAATGTATACATTCCTGGACAAAAGCAAAACGAGCATAACCCTGAAACCTGAGATGACGGCTCCGGTGATAAGAGCGTACATCCAGAACAACCTGGAACAGATGTCCGCTGTTATGCGTGTTTACTACATTGACGCTCTATTCCGGCAGGAAAAGCCTCAAAAAGGGAGGCTAAGACAGTTTCACCAGTATGGCTTTGAAATAATTGGTACTCCTTATCCAGAAGCTGACGCTGAAATAATTGTTCTCTCCTACACTATACTTAAAAGTTTAGGGCTTGATGACCTTTCTGTAAAGATAAACTCAATTGGCAACAGGCGAACCCGAAAAGCTTATTTAGAACTGCTTAGAGAAAATATTGCACCTTGCAAGAATGACCTATGTCCAACATGCCAGACAAGATTTTCAAGGAATGTTTTGAGGATCTTCGATTGTAAAAATCAGAAATGCCAGGAACTGCTTGATGAGCATGCCCCCAGAATCATTGATCATATTTCTGATGAGGATAAAGAACATTTTTCTCTGGTTTTGAAGTTGCTTGACATAGCAGGTGTCTCATATCAGATTGATCACAAGCTTGTAAGAGGGCTCGATTACTATACACGTACGACTTTTGAGATAACCAGCCCTCTCCTTGGCTCACAGGATGCTCTGTGTGGTGGGGGACGGTATGACTATCTGGTTGAGGATCTGGGAGGAAAACCCACTCCTGCGGTCGGAGTTGCAGGAGGCATCGAGAGACTGCTGATTGCTCTTGAGGAAGCTGGGAAGATTCCTGTTACTGATAGCAATCTCGTTTATATAGTTAGCATTGGGGAAAAAGCAAGAGAATATGGTTTTAGGCTATCCTGGGAATTGCGAGACCAAAATATACCTTGTGAGTTCGATACTTTGAGGCGATCACCCAAGGCGCAAATGCGAGATGCAGGAAGGAAAAAAGCAAAGTATGTTGTGATTGTGGGAGAAGATGAACTTAAACGAAATAAAGTTATTCTTCGAGATATGAGTAAAAGTTATCAGGAAGAGATAGGGTTGAACCTTTTAATACCTACTTTGAAGCAAAAAATATCCTCTGTCTAAATGTTATTGCCTTTCCCTCTGGAAGATCGCTACTATAGATATAGTTACTTTTTGAGAAAGAAGTTTGGAACGAAGGTTTACAAAATAGGCGTTGATGCAGGGTTTACCTGCCCTACCCGTGATGGAACTCTTGGCACCAGAGGGTGCCTGTATTGCAATAATCTTAGCTTTTCTGTGGATAGGAGAAAAGGGCTGAAGTCAGTCAAGGAGCAGATTAGAGAGTCTATTGAAAAGCTAAAAGAAAGAAAAAAAGCGGATAAATTTCTTGTTTATTTCCAGGCTTATACGAATACATATGCCCCTGTAGAAAAGCTGGAGAAACTATACGCTGAAGCACTCTCTTTCAAAGATGTAGTAGGTCTATGCATAGGGACAAGACCAGACTGCGTCAATGATGAGATTCTGAAAATACTTTCGGACTTGAACAAAGACTACTTTATTTCGGTTGAATATGGTGTTGAATCTGTGTATGATAAGAATTTGGACTGGGCACAGCGAGGACATGACTTTAAAACTTCTGTTATGGCAATAGAAAAAACAAAGCGGTATGGGTTAGATGTGGCAGCGCATATCATTTTCGGTTTTCCCGGTGAGACAAAAAGCGAGATTCTTATGTCTGCGGAGAAAATAAATGTTCTCCCAGTCGACTCGATAAAAGTTCATAATCTACATGTGGTTAAAAATACTCCTTTGGAATATTATTACGGCAGTAATCCTTTTAAATTGTTCTCCGAAGAAGAATGGATTGAAATCATAGCGGACTTTCTTGAAAAGTTAAGACCGGATATAGTTATTCAGAGACTAATCGGAGAGGCAAAAAATAACACACTTGTAGCACCAAATTGGAAAAGATCGAAGTCCTGGATATTAAATGAGATAAGGAATACACTCGAAAAAAGGGGGACTTTCCAGGGGTGTAAATACAACATAGATTAAACATGATGGTACAGTGTAGAAATCAATAAAAGGTCATATCGCCATCTCTCACCCCGGAAGGGCTTGCCTAAGAATGATTAATCCCTACTTCACGGTTGCTTGAGGATTTTCACTACTAAATTATGAACACTGGATTGTTAGATAATGGTCTTTTTATTTAACCACTATCATTTTCACAGACTTCCTTCCAAAAACTGTCTCGACAGTATAGATATAAATCCCAGAAGAATAGCTGAAAACATCTATATTGTACTTATAGGTGCCTGCTGGTTGTTTCTCGAATTTACGCGACTCCACGAGCCTTCCCGCAATGTCATATACGAAGATGTTTACAAAAGATTCTGATGGCAAGAAATACTCCACAGTGGTGATTGAATTCACAGGATTAGGATAGTTCTGTTTTACAGAGAAAGCAGACGGTAGGTCGTTGCTTTTGCTTGCGATCTGGTCTCTGGTTGTTTCGTGTATTAGCTTAAATTTTATCGCATCAGCCCTGAGAACGGCATTTCTGCGCGTATTTCTTCCAGAGTCACATACCTTAATCTTGATTTCAGTATTGTTTGGTAGGTGGTATTGTCCGAGACTTACCCAGTTTCCACTTCCGATGTTCTGATCCACTTCTACAGAGTCGATAAGAGAATCCTCTATGCAAACTTTGTAAATTGCCTTATCTGTAGCGTTTTCCGTTGTAGGTACAATCTCAAAAATTTCATATATCCCTTCTTTTTTTAGCTTACTTCTGAAACAGGCTTGGGCAAGAGGTTTTTGGTTTAGCCATGCATACCTGCTGGTTGGTCCGTATGCTTGAGCAACACTATAGCGCCATTCTCCAATTTCGGAGTAATTCTGAGAATCTTCATTATCTATTACAACTGAGTAGAGTTCGACGGTTGCGGAGACAGGGATATAAAATTTTATACAGTTTGGAGCATCGCTTTCTACGATTAAAGTGTCATGATAAACTCCAACTTTCTGTGTTGAGAATCCCATTTTTAGGGCGGTATCTCCCAGTGCAGGAATGGAAAAAGGCGTGAAATTATCGCAACTTACATATCCATTGACAGAGGTTATATTCAAAATTTCCAAAGGCTGTATACCCCTATTTTCAAGTAGCAGATCTTTATAGACCGTATCGCCTTCACTTACCAAACCAAAATCAACAAAGCCAGGTGCAACGTACAATTCCTTATCTTTGACCAGTGGAGATACCTTTATCGCATCGGCGAAGGTGTACAAAGTCGTGTTTTCCTCGCCTGAAACTTTTAACTCTATTTTCCCCACAGAGTTCTCTTCTAAGAATAGAGTAGTTAGGTAGAGCCATTCTCCTGACTGTATCGGTTGGGTATATCTGATAGTGTCGACGCATGTTTCATTATTAAAAACATAATAGGTAGCTGCCCATTTTCTGCCAATATCAGGTACAAGAGCGTAAATATTGTAGTAGTGGGGCGTTGTAACGTGGAACGTCCAGAGAGCAATTGCAGGGTTGCTCTTGGTTACAGTAGCAAGTTTGAAGTTGCCATTCCAGGAAAGATAGTGCTCGTATTCACTCCAGCTGCCCCCTATAAGTTGGAAGTTGGCATCAGAGTCATCGATGAAAATATCGTCAGGAAGAAAATTTATTATTCTGGTGGTTTGATTGCCGACAGTATCACATACAGAAATCCCTACTTTCGCTATTTTTTCAATCTCAAAAAATTCCTTTGTTTTCCATCTAAGGTTGCCAATTTTTTCAAGCTCCACCAGATAGTAGTTCTCATAGATGTCTTTTATAGCAACTATAGGAGATTCCTGAAAGATCAACTCGTTACTTGATATTTCGAAACCAACAATTTTCCCATCATTGTAAATTTCCGAGATATTAAGCTCGGGAGGTGTTATATCGTTTGAGTTTCTGTAAAGTCTGTAGGCTTCCACTGCTGTACAGTACCTAAACATTACCCCGGGATACTTTTCCTCCATCTTGTGTGCAAGGCTATCGATTATGACAACGTTGTCCAGGAAGTCGGTTTCTGGTAAATGCCCCCATATGCAGGCCAATTGATCCTGACCAAGGGATGCTTTATAGAAAATGGTGTCCATCAGGTCACAGGCGCGGACTTTAAAGAAGTGTGCTGAGCGAACATTCCATCCAGGGGAATCACCCGGTATCTGATAGTTATCTGGAGAGGGATGATAGGGGATGAAATCCGAAGGAGCCAGAGACCAATCCAT
>QNCQ01000149.1 GCA_003645825.1 Fidelibacterota bacterium | reverse complement strand
GTAGGAGAGAGTACTTCTGCATATATCTTCAAGGTTGTAGGTTCACCAAAAGTTACAATAGCTAATGTAGAAATCAATGGAGATGGTACTGCGGATGGAGCGGCAGCTAAGGCGAAATATGCTTTAAGATTGGATAATGAAGATCCAAGCGGTAGTATGGTAATTAAGGTGTATGATTGTGTAATGCATGACTTTAATGAGAAGATTATCAAGCCTTATGCAAATTGTGGTGTTGATTCATTAATTGTGAGAAGTAGTATTTTTTACAACGGTGCTAAAGAAGGAATAACATTGTATTCGGGCTCGTCAAGTGATCCAGCTGTTATACTCGATTATGCGGAAATAACCAATTGTACTTTCTATAATTTTGCAAGAGAAGCCATTAAAGGCGATACCTATACTGATGCGAAAGTAAGAATTAATCATTGTACGATTTATAACTGTGGTGGGACCAGTAAATCTATGATGTATTTTGATGATATGGCTGATGTGGAGGTTAAAAATTCACTTTTTGTGAGTAATAGTTACGATGATTATTTTGCGCGTTTTGAATCAGAGGAAAGTATTTTTAAATACAATGGTGTATGGGATGTCTTAAATCCTAAAGTACTAAATGCTACAGTCACTGATACTTTTCATTTAGATCCTCTATTTCAGGATCCTGATAATGGTGATTTTTACTTAGCCGAGAACTCACCCGCTCGAGGAAAAGCTGATGATGGTCATGCTTTAGGAGATTTGAGATGGGAAGAAGTGCCCGGTAAGTATATTTTATCCGTTGTTATTGAAGGAGAAGGTAGCTATGAATTGGATCCTCCTGGTGGTGTGTATGACCCTGGTACAGAGGTAACCATAACAGCTATACCTGAGACCGGGTGGAAAATAGATCATTGGGAACCTTCTAATTTCCCGCCTGATGGTGAGACGATGACAGTTACAATGGATGGAAATAAAACTGTAGTAATTGTTTTTGTACCAATGGTGGAAGAATTATCTTATGATGTTGTAGGAATCGGTCATCTGGAATTCGATCCTGCACCAACTGATACAACAGAAACGGGGTTTTTATTTAAACAATATGATGATATCCAGGTAACTGCTGTGTCAGATACAACCTCTATGGCATTCAAAGAGTGGCAGGGAGATGTTACATCCACTGATAATCCTATTACAGTGTCTATGGATTCCAGTATTTTCCTTTTAGCAGTCTTTGAGCCGGTGGTTCCACAGTGTTCATTGAATGTAGAAATAATTGGGTTGGGGGATGTGATCCAAATACCAGAACCATATGAATTTTATGAGACTTATAACAAAGGTACCGAAGTAATGTTAGTTGCAGAACCATTTATTGGATGGGAATTTGATGGGTGGTCAGGAGATACAACTTCTACTGAAGATACTATTGTTGTTACCCTGGATTCAACTATAAATATTGTAGCAAATTTTAGTGAAATTCAAGTTGCAGGAGGCAGGATTGAGATAGAAGCCGGTGATTCAGTTAAGACATTGTATTGGGCAATGGAGTATGTTAGAAATACTAGCGTCGATACCATTGTGCTGGCTACAGATGGTGGCGTATATGAAGCGGATGAGTTTATTAATGTAAATACGAATGTAACTATAATGGCAAAAAGAGAATTGGCGAAAAAGCCTATAATAAAGGGCAATCCAGATCCAAGTTATTCATCGGGTATATTCCAGATAAAAGTGGGTGAAGAGCAGCCGATTAGATTTTCTCTTATTGGTGTGGAAGCGTATGGTGCAAAATATACAGTAAGGACCAATGATGATACTGTAAGGGCAATAATAAAAGTAGATAGTTGTTACTTCCATGATGCAGGTGAAGTATTGGTAAAGGTATATCCAAAATCATTTGTGGATAGTTTAATAATTACTAATACAAAATTCAGAGATTGTGGGAAAGAAGGTATTTATTTGAAAGAACCGAACACTATAGGATATCTGAAGGTCGAAAATTGTACTTTTATCCACATTGCAAGAGAAGCAATAAGAGTAAGAGATAATGATGATATGACGATTTTCATTAATCACTGTACCTTTGATTCTACAGACTATGATAAGGACTATAGGATGATATATCCAGAAGGTGTAAATAATGTTACGATAAGAAATTGTATATTTGCAAATCAGCTTGGTTCACATTCGGAAGTATTTAAACTATATGGGGAATCGGTTGCTGATCATATACTATTGTGGAATACAGCTACTAAGATAGGGCGAGAAGGAGAAGCGTGGATAGATGAGGAAACTATATGGAGTTTTGATCCAAAATTTGTAGATCCATCTACTGACGATTACACTTTATCTGCAGAGTCTCATGCTTATGATATAGCGAGTGATGGATTGGCTTTGGGTGATCTTAATTGGGCAACAGAAGAGCCTATACATGTATTTTTAACTGTAGAAATACAGGGGAATGGTGAGGTAAGTATGGATCCTCCTCCAGTTGGTCTAAGCTACGATCCAGGTACAATGGTAACATTGGTTGCTGATCCTGATAGTGGATGGGTATTCAAGCGTTGGGAAGGTGACATTACTGGATCTGATAATCCCGTCAGTGTAGAAATTAATGATGATATGCATGTTGTGGCAGTTTTTGAAGTTAAAACCGGGATTTCTGAGGAGGCAATTCCTGTTGAATATGAACTATCACAGAATTATCCAAATCCTTTTAATGCGAGTACGGTTATAAAGTTTGCTATTAAAGAGGAAGGACATACCACATTGTCCATTTATGACTTAATGGGAAGGGAAGTTATGCGATTGATTGATGAGGTCAAGAAGCCCGGCTATTACCAGGTATATTTTAATGCAAGTAAACTGCCATCCGGTGTATATTTCTATAGGTTAGAATCGGGTGATTTTGTTAGTATAAAGAAAATGTTGTTAGTGAAATAATGAGGAATACGCTACGTGAAAAGAAAAGTTTTGAACTTAAAAACAGGCCTGTTTTTTAAGACAGGCCTGTTTTTTATCATATTTTCTATAGGTATTTCTAATTGTGTAAAAAAGGATAGTCGGATCAGTGGTGACATTAAGGAAATTAGTTATAGTGATGTACCACGTGATAGATTATTATCTGATGGTGAGCTTGTGCGATATATCAATGTTGGGAAAAGTGTTCTTCCTGGATATTATGAAAAGCTTGGAATAGGTGATACATCTGGGGCTCTGAAAATATTTGGTGAATATATAAAAGAAAGAAAAGTACCTCGCTATTTTTTTGATAAGGATAATATTGACAAAAAGATAGAGTATTACAAGGAAAATTATCGTGCAGCATTGTATTATCATAAGATGCGAGCAGATGCATTTATTAATACTTTTGGAGTAGACCTATTCTGGAAATTGCCGGCGAGAGACCTTTTGGAAAGAAATTATACCCCCAATACTATAAGGTTGATTGCTAGACAGCAAAATTCGATCGATATGGCGTTGGCATATCATATAGATAGGGAAATAGACTATTATTACAAATTTATTAGTATGGTAAAAGATTTTGTATCTGATTTAGAATCTGGAAATGTTGAGACTGGTGCGAATAGCATTTTTGAAAGATTTTATGCTGGGATACGAATTAGAAATTGGTTATTTAGTTATTACGTGTTTTCTGATCTACTATCTCCGGAAGATCATATTTTATTTTTGAAGGTATTTTTATTACATGCTGCCAATTTATGTGATACATGCCGTAAATTTCACTGGGGTAATCACCAATTGCATGGTCTTGAAGGTTTGTTTGAAATTACCACTATGTTTCCTGAACTGACTCCTATGCGGGATTGGAATAGAGTAGCGATAGACTTAATTATAGAACATATAAAGAGAGAAATTAAAGAAGATGGTTTTCATCATGAGAGAGCTTCCCATTATTATAGAAAGGATTTAAAGAATTATATACGAGTGTACCTCTTGGCTAAGAGAAATGATATTAATATGGGGGATCTTTTTTATAAAAAATTCAGGAATATGTTTGAAGCTGCCATGAAAGTTATAATGCCCAATGGTAAATTGCCTGTGTTGCAGGATGAGCAGGAGATAGATGTTAACGATGGAATATATTTTGACAAAAATCGAAAAGCGTATTTTATGGATAACAATATAGCAGAGTTGCATGATCCTCCTATTTCGAGCATGTTAGCGGTGGGTGCGTATATTTTCAAAGATTCAACCTATCGGTACTATAGTGATAATGTATTTCCTATGGAGTTTTATTGGTATTTTAATGATGTAGCGCTCAATGAGAGGTATTTAGATATAGGCGTAAAAGAACCAAAGTACACGTCTGTGGCTTTGAAGAGTAGCGGTTATTATGTGATGCGTAGTGGATTGAAATCAACTGATAATTATATGATTATAGATGCTGGGTTAGCTAAAGATAAGCCTGATCATACACATGGTGGGCAATTAGGGGTTATTCTTT
This sequence comes from Fidelibacterota bacterium, assembly GCA_003645825.1. Classification (GTDB taxonomy): domain Bacteria; phylum Fidelibacterota; class UBA2242; order UBA2242; family B5-G15; genus B5-G15. Next base: position 836 of record QNCQ01000149.1, on the reverse strand, counting down.
TTGGTAAAGGATTAACTTTATTGCCTAATTATAAAGTAAAGTATGGTGACCCATCATTTAAGTCAATGAAAAATTCATTTTTTAAAAATGTGGCATTATGTGATTATATACCATTGGCTGATGGTTGGATAAGTAATAAGGCAAGAACGGGATTTGGAAAATGGAGCAGATTAGCAGATGTGGATGTAATTGATTGGATAACAACGGATAATTATGATTATTTTGCTGGTACTTACCATGCCTATGATTCAATTAGTGTAAAGTATATCCGTGAAATAATATTTTTTAAGCCAAAATGTTGGGTGATAATAGATAGGTTTAAATCAAATGATTTTCATAATTACGTACAAATTTGGCAAGGGGAGTATAATAAAATTGATTATGATTATAATAAGATTGTTATGATAAAATCTCCTATTAAGTTTACAATACAGCAAGCTGACCCATCAAAGATGTTTATTCATCAATATGAAGATTTTGGTAAAGAATATGTGATTTTCGAGAAAAAAGGTAAGTGTAGTTATGATTTTATAACGGTTTTATATCCTGAACTAATAGCAGTTGATAAAGACTTTGGGGTTAAGTATTTTGAATATAAGGATTACGATTTAACCACAATAACTGTAAATGAATACACATTTCATTTATATAGACGAAAGAATTATGTAAAGGACGATTTCGTCGAGACTGATGCTAAGTTGGTTTTAATATCGAAAAGGTATGGTGAACCATATAGTGTAATGATGTATGATGGATCAAAAATTTCATACGATAAGCTTAATTATAGGTTCAAAAGTAATAAGACGGTAACATTCAATAATATTAATGATAATTGG
>QNCQ01000148.1 GCA_003645825.1 Fidelibacterota bacterium | reverse complement strand
GTTTTAAGGTACAAACTGCTTATAGCAAAAGTTCCTATGTTGCTGAGCTTGAAGCTAAAGGAGATTGCTCCCAGGGTTATTCCGGCAGGCCAGTTCGTGATGGAGGAGAATCCTTCCATTTTACCTCCCTGGAGATCCACGATATTTGCTGGATTCCAGAATGCAGCACAGGCTCCATTGACAACGGTAGTAACAGCTTCCCCCATGGCAGCACCCCTGGCACCGACCCCGATTTCGAGAAACTGGGCAACTGTCGTTCCAACAGGGGCAAACTGCTTAGAATAAAGAGTGACAACTGTTGATAGCAATAAAACTATTATCATTCCTTTACGTTCCATGGTAATTACCCTCTGTTTTTTTACCTGACAATTATGAACTTACCAACCTTTGTTCCCAGAGAGGATTCTACAACATAAATGTAAATTCCCGGAGCAGCTTCCTGATTATTTCTTGTAATTAGATCCCACTCTGCTACACTTTTTGGTCCCACTCCTGGATTTTCCCCTTCCAGTCTCGCAGACTGCCCGGCGTGTATTTCATCCACAAAATCCCCATCAAGAGTGAAAATCTTAATCTTTGCGTCTTCCGGTAGGTTTATAAACTGTATCCTGTGTTCCCATGGCGACTGGTCTCCAGGTAAAGGATTATTCCACTTTGCGCTTCCTATGTAAGGGTTTGGTACGACTTTAATTCTGTCCAGGGTGGTGGCAACGGGATTCGCTGGAGAAATATACCTAAAACTTTTTTCGCTCAATCGATTGGTCTCAATAACTCCGAACTCGATCGGGTAAGTTATAGCCTTTGTAAAGGCCTGAACGGAATAATAATAGTCAAAACCATTAACAACGTCTGGATCGATAAACTCGAATTTTCCTGGCTCGCTGCTGGAGTCAGGCGGCCAGCTACCACTACCTGTGGTGTCAACATATTCCTTTAGCAGTTGCCAGTTATAATCCCCGGAGGCGGTTTTTCCGCTACTTTTCCAGATTCGGTAACCCTGAAAGTATTGATGTTTTGAGGCTTTATCGTCCCAGACTATCCTTACTCCCTCAACTTTATTGTTGACTACATATTCTTCGACCTCCACTTCTGGATCAGGAGGGGTAAAAACCTCAGGTGAAATGTCAAAGTTGTTATCTACAATAAATTTAGCTACATCCATGATTTTCAGAAGCTGTTTCAAACTGTATATACCTCCACTATCGGGATCGCATCCCACTCCCAAAGCTGTGTAAACTTTTACTGAATCTCTATACTTTAAAGTGTCAAGGGGACCAAAAGTTATAATCCCACGATAGTCATGGGGGAAAGGCACACCATTAGGGTCAACTAAGATTGGCTCGAACTCTTTCTTGCTTATCATTCTGTCCCAGGCTTCTTTATCTGTAGCAGGGTCGTTGTATATGTGGCAGACATGAAAAGAACTTGGCGGCAGGTATGGTTCAGTCTTTAGTACTCTGATACCTATAAATCCAGGGGATTGCAGGATGCCGTCTGGGCCAGGATTACCAAAATCATCTTCGGCGCCATTGTCAGCCGGGTAATTAGGATTGTCCCCATCCCACATGAAGATCAGAGTGGAGTCGAGCCTGTCTTCTGTAAAAAAACTCATGTCCCTCCCCGCCATTTGAGGAAAAAGGTTTATCCAATCCCACGAACCTGCATTAGCCATGACGTGGTCGTCCTGGTTGGAAAATCTGTATTCGGCACCCCAGTTGGGTAGCTTAGAAACGTCTGCGTCCAGACGAATTGTGAAATAAAATTCCTCCAGGTCACGTGGCGTGTCCGGATAACAATCTCCATCGGTATCGATTCCAACATTTCTTATAGTATATTCGTAAATAATAAAATCATAAGCATAACTTGCTCCCCATGCGTAGGTACGCTCTGTGATTTCAACACCCAGTGGAAAATGGTCCGATGCAAGAGGAGCACATACATCGTAGTATTTTGTGTAAGTGTCTTCATCTGAAACGATACCAGGCTTGATCATATGAACGGAGTCAATAGGGGCAAATTCGTGGTCATCTCCCATAGTACAGTGGACAACGCCATCTACTTTTGCAGTAAGCCATATTGTACCTCTATAAAGATAGGAATTCCCGGAACCACCTGGCCAGTCACAGGACGGTGTTCTGTCAGTATATGCATCATCGCCCATGTAGCTGAAGTTTGTAACCCGATTCCAGAGACGTCCTATCTTATGCCAGTCCCAATCATCTTCTACAATTGGGCCTGAAAGCGCGGTTGACCTCTTCTGTACCTTTCCAGCTCGGCTTTTATCGAGATCAAAGGAGAAAGCACTGTTGAATAACAAGAGACAAAGTGGCAGTAAAGTAGTTATTGTTACCCCTTTTAATTTTCCCGAACCCATAAAAATTCCCTCCTTAAAATTTGATGGAAAAGCCAAATCTAAATTGCCTTTCATCACTATAGACCTGTGGGTTTCTGATGTATTCCCCGGTAACATTATCTCTTCTTACAATTGATGGATCGCCAGTGAGTTCATAATAGTATGTGCTTCCGAGCCACTCGATATTTTTTCTGTTAAATACATTGAAAATATCAAAATACCAGTAAAGATTAAGTTTCCCTAACTTAACTCTTTTGGCTAATCTTGTATCAGTCGTAGACGTCCAGGGCATTCTCTTATCATTGACTTTACCCGTTCCATAAGAAGAATAGGGAAGTCCACTGCCATAGTTGAACTGGACATTGATTTTCCAGTTTGCAAGTGGTCTTATGCCCAAAATCTTCATCCCAAATATAGATTCCTGAGGGGTAAAAATCGTCACGTTTGCGCTTATTGTATGGGTCTGATCAAAGTCCAGAATGTTCATCCTTTTTGCACTCGTAAATGTACCAGCCCCACCCCAGGGGTCCGAACTCCGCCCTTTCGCTATTGAATATGTATAGTTGAATTTACCTCCGAAGAATTTCCCTGGTCTCTTTTCAAGGGTCAACTCCAGCCCCTTTATATTTCCATAGTCAGCATTTGTAAACACATTTAGCTCTATATTCTGGATGCTCCTGCCAACATACTTGATCCAGTCGGTCAGGTTACTTACATCCTTAAAATAGCCGGTTATTGTCCCTTTTAGGTTACGGGTGAAAAGATGTTCAATTCCTACTTCATAAGTTACCGTCTTTTCGGGTTTAATATCAGGATATCCGATATAGTTACCGACTTTGGTGAGTGCCTGGAAATGAAGGTTTCTGAAAAGGAAATACCCGTCGGGCCTCTGAAAATAATGGCCGTATGTAAAATATAGAACGTCTCTGTCAGTTATCGGATGGGATATTCCTATTCTTGGGCTTAACTGATGTTTGACGGAAGCTTTTTTGGGATTGATCAGGATTGGGTAACCGCCTTCGTCAACCTGGGAAAAAGGGTAGTTATAGTCGGCGGGATAGTAAACCGGGTCTCCAAAACCGTTAGGATTGAACATGTCATACCGCAAACCAATAAGTGCTATGATACCCTCAAATTCAACTTTATCCTGGATATACAGTCCAAGGTCATAGAAATCCTCATCCCAAATGTCTTTTCTAACCGTGTTAAGATTTAATGTCCAGCTGACATTAGTTACCTTTGTCCTGTGAAGCCCGAATTCCACCCCTGCTTTTATAAGGTGGTGTGGGTTTACCTGACTCACAATATCCCATCTGATGTACTTTGTCCAGGATTTTTGGTCCCTGTAGCCTGGGTCATCGCCTCTAATCCACCAGTAATTCAACTCTCGCTCTCTATAGATAGGGTGAGGCCCTTCTTTCGTTACATCCCAGACCAGGTCCTCGCTGGTGTCTCCATCTCCATCTCGATCTTCGATATCCTTTGTTGCGTAGTGGTAATTTGTAGAGAAAACCTGCAGCCTCAACTCATAATAAGTTTTCGGACTGAGCGTATGAGTCAGAACGAGGTATCCCATGTTGCTACTTTTCTTATAGTCCCACAGGTAATCCAGCATTCCTCCGACATAGAACGTTTTGACCTTGTTAAAAAAGGCGCTGTCTGCACCGAAGAAACCGGTTGTGTCATATTCCGTTCCCTGTCTGTCAGAGTAGCTACTTGGGTCTTTTACGTATACATAGTGGAAAAGGGTAGTATCTCTTACATCAAAGTACTCGTTGATGGGATAATCGGGGGGAGGGCCATACCTTGAAGCGGGAAAGTAAAATTGATCCCACTGCTGGGAGGAGTATAGTCCACCAAGTGTGAGTTTAATGTTGTGGAAGGGTCTTACATTCAATTTCCCCTGGTAAGAGTGGCTAAGTGAGTTCTGATTGGGGAAGTATCCCTGTTTTCTGTCGAAAATTTCTCCTGAAAGACTGAAATTGACTTTATGGGGAATTACTGGTCCACTCAGATTAAACTCGTAATCATTTTCAATCAGGTGTTGGTAGCGGGTTCCATACCACCAATCTCTTTTCCCCATAAGGAGTTCGTTTAGTTTCGAACCGAAATTAGAAGTTATAAATCTGACGCTTCCACTGAACCTTTCCGTTCCTTCTCTCATGGCAAGATTTATTATGCCTGACTGTACATTTCCGTATTCAGCGCTGAATCCCCCGAGGGAGACCTCCATTTCTTGAATTCCAAATTCTGGAACATCGGCGGTGAAACCACCGAGATTTCCAGAGTAACTACCTGATGGGTCTTTAACAGGAATTCCGTCTATCAACACCAGAACTTCCCCCGTTCGCCCTCCTCTGAAGTGATTTCCAACAACTCCCGCCTGGTTCCTTGCGATTTCCAGGAAGTCATCGATTGGTTGCATTTCTATCTCTTCGGATGATACCATATGTTTGGATGTAAACTCATCTTTCCTTATGAGGGGCCTTTCTGCGACCACAACGACGATTTCTCCTTCAATCGCAGTCCTTCGTAGTTCGAAATCAAGTCTGGTGGTAAGGTCGATTGAAACTTTTACGTCTTTTACTTCCATAGGAGTATACCCTATCATGGTGGCAATTACAGTGTATGTTCCAACGGGAACGTTGAGTATAACATAGTATCCTTCATTATCGGTTGCTGCTCCTAGGTTAGTACCTTTGATAATTACATTGACACCAGCCAGAGGTTCGCCGGTTTTAGCATCTTTTACATATCCAGCTATTTTTCCTGTAACCCCTGCAGAAAGGAAAGCGAATTCCATCAGAGAAGTTACGGCGATAATAAGGAGCTTCTTTAGCATTAAAAACCCCTCCCTTTTGTTGTCACCCCTCCTGCCACAATATTTCTATTTGTGATCAATTACGTTCATATACTTAACAAATTTAT
>QNCQ01000147.1 GCA_003645825.1 Fidelibacterota bacterium | reverse complement strand
CTGCCTGGTTTAATAAGAAGTCATTATAAAGAACTTCAAAAACTCTCCTAAGAACGGGATCTTTAATACGCCTGTCTTCTTTAAACGATTTGATCCGCGCAAAATCTTTTCTGCTAGAAAATATTTTTTTTATTTCAAGTTCGTACCTGGAATATTCATCATAGTACTTTTGCTTTCCCGTTGCAGTAGCATTCCAGTATGCCAGATTAGCCGCTTTGTAAATGGGCTCTACTACCGAAGTTAAACTATCCACATAATTTTTTGCCTCTACTTCCATTTTACTGTACCTCCCACAAAAACTTAGAACGAAAACGATAGGAACAAGCAACAAACTTAACCACTTCATAGTTAATGTCCTCCTATCATAGAGGTATAAAATTTACTCTCCTATTCCAACATAAAAAAGTCTAATCAAATATAGCCAGTGCCTATCTGAACTTTAATAAATTTGACCTAAATCACAACTTTCTGAATAAACTTGATATTTATCCAAATAATTATTATAGTTTGAATGGTTAAAATGGTGAAGGGATGGAAAAAATAGCATATGCAATTCTTCTAATTGTTCTTATTTCGTTAGTTATAGCTATGCTTGCAGGTCTCATTACCCTGCTGCCCTATGGTTTACCAGCTTTAGTTCTTATTACCGGCTTTGGATTGCTATTTACAAAAGCTCTGAAAGAACGTCTTCAAAGCAAAGAAGATAATTATTACTCCAAAAACGTAAAGCTATAAAGGAGAAGTTATGATACTAACAACACAGGATTTTCTGGCGGAATATGAGATAACGCAGACACTTGGCCTTGTTAAAGGAAATACGATACGTACGAGGCATATAGGGAAAGACATACTGGCGGCGATAAGAAACATAGTAGGAGGTGAAATACCCGAATATACAAAGATGATGGCTGAATCCAGAGAACAAGCCATCGACAGAATGATCAGAGAAGCTGAAGAACTCGGGGCGGATGCCATCGTTGGGGTAAGATTCACAACCTCTACTGTAATGCAGGGAGCAGCAGAGCTATTGGCATATGGTACAGCAGTAAGAATAAAGAAGAAAAAATAATGCGTTTATCCGCAGGAATAAAACAATGAGAGTAAAATTCTGGGGGGTAAGAGGTTCAATCCCTACTCCTGCAAACTCTGATCAAATAAAACAAAAGATATTTAAAATAATAGAGAAAATACCCGAAGATTCCCTTGGTGCCAAGCAGAAAATAAAGGACTATATAAATAACCTCAATAACGTATATGTTGGCGTTATTGGTGGGAATACATCTTGTGTAGAGCTCAGGGTCAAAGATAAGCTTTTTATCTTCGATATGGGTAGTGGAATACGTCCTCTTGGAAATCAGCTAATGAAAAATGGGTTTTTAGAAAATGAAAAGGAAATCCACATTTTTTTAAGCCATACCCACTGGGATCATATAATGGGGCTTCCCTTTTTTGCCCCTGCCCACTTTCCAAAAGCCAAAATTTACTTTTATAGTGTTCATCCTGATCTGGAGGAAAGGTTAAGGCTTCAGCAGGACTTTCGATTTTTCCCCGTATCGCTGGATAATATGGCTTCCGAAAAGGTATTCGTCAAACTTGATCCTGAGTCCGAAATAAACATTGAGGGAATTAAAGTAAAAAATAAAAAGCTCTATCACCCTGGTGGTTCTTATGGATATCGGGTAACCTACAATGGAAAAACCTTTATCTACGCGACGGATTCCGAATACAAAAACCTGAACCTCAATGATAACAAACCGTACATAGATTTCTTTAGAGGAGCAGACCTGCTCGTTTTCGATGCCCAGTATACTTTCGAAGAAGCTGTCCACAAAGAGGACTGGGGACACAGCTCAGCACTGATTGGAGTAGATCTATCAGTAGCCGCTGGAGTAAAAAAACTTGCTCTATTTCATCATGAACCAGAGCGAAGTGATTTTGAAATCTACTCGGTTTACAAAAAAGCTATCGACTTCAAAAATATCAACTATCCAAAATCAAAGCTTGAAATCATCCTTGCATACGAGGGTTTGACGCTCGATATATAATTAAAGGGTTTGCCTTCACCTTATCTCTTCCTTTTACAAAGACTCTTAAATTCAGCTAAACATAATACTGCTAAGTATCGTTCACTACAGAGTTATCTCCTTCAATTACCAAATCACAGAATTGCAAAGTACTGGTTAACAGTAGAGATATAAAACCAAGCAAGACGCAGATTAGGAAGCTATATGTTTCCTCTACGGCGGGCTCGGGCCGTAGCGATGGTGAGGAAACCAAAGGATTATAAAAAGTTCACAAACAAACCGTAATGTTTAAAGATCGGGTATTACATGTTCTCACCCCGGATTTTCTTGGGAAAGTATAAATTTAAATAGCGGTTTCTACAATTGGGTTTCTTTGATCTACACTAATTTTTCCAAAATCTCCTAGCAGGATAAGTCAAAAATTCCAGGATAATCTGGATTAAGCTCCCTTGCAGAATAAATTAACTCCTCATTACTGGCATTTCTGGATATGAATCCTAATCTTTGAAAAACCTCCACCCATTATTCTTAATTTAATCAATTCTGTCGTACCACCATGTGCATGAACTTTCCCAGTTGTTATTTCATTATTTGTTGACATATTATTTACCCTGTGTTACATTTATCCGTGATGAAAATTCTACTTAATGGGATAAAGGGTTTATTTGTTGTGCTTAGGCTGATATTAGCTATAAAATTATTTCCTTTGTTATCTCTCATCGTAGCAGGCATTATATATGCCAAAACAAAATCTCTCCTTTTATCTTCTATCATATTAATAGCTTTTTTCGCTTATAGCATTGGTTACATTTTGAAACATATTGATGATTAACTTCTTAGTAAGGTCCATTCAATAGCCTCTCTAAATGTCACCTTTTCCAGTATCTCTTTTCCCTTCAATATATCTCCACCGCTCAGGCAAAAACCAGACGATTAGTTTCTTCTTCTTTGTCTGGTTCATCTAAGGAATCAAAGGACTCTTCTACTTCGTCCTTTCTCCGCTCAGGAAATCGTTCAAGAAGTTCTTCAACTTCTCTATCCACCGCCCGTTTAATGCTAAAAAATCAGAAATCACCTCAAATAAAACGCTATTCGGGATTGCATCCCAGTCTATTTCCTCCTTTGGACCGTTTAAAATAATGAAAAGAAAACGCTCCAGAATCTCTTCCTCTATCAGCAGATCTACTATTCCGTTTAAATCCTGGATGTTTTTTAATTTTTCAGCAGATAACCCAGCCTCCTTCCAGAGTTTTATCAATTCTTTGTTTTGACCAAGAGTTAAGAGTAGTATTATTGATTTTTTTAAGAGTTTGAATAAAAAGGGACTTCTTAATGGGTTTTTTCGAATTGTATTAAAGCCTCTGGATGGAGAGGTGAGTGAGGAGGGGCTTAATTCACTACCTGCGGAGATGGCACTGGAGGTGATTGAAGATTTTTTATCCATAGACAGGAAATTGATCGAGAGATTCAAAAGCTTGCTCAGGGTAATAAACAAAGCAGTGAAATAGAAGAATTTTTTGAAAACTTTGAAGAGAGAACGTCACGGGAAGTTATTGAGGAGATGATATTTATATTCTTTCGGAAGGGAAATTTTATATGAAACCTATAGTTGAGAATATGTATTTCATTGATGCGGTCAGGTGGTTTCGCAGGAAACGAGATCAAATTTTGTATAAAGTATAGATGATAGCGATCGTAAGCGCAGCAGGTAAAATGAGAATAAAAATATGTAATGGAAAGATGGTAAGTGAGAATAGTAATATTAAAAGGGTAATAAAAGCAGCTTTCCCAACGAATTTTAACTCCTTTTTCATCTGTCTGTGCATCCTCACCCCCTCTAATTTCTATAATTTCTTAGAAAAATGTATGATTGGAAAGGAATAAAAGCAAGGTTGAGATACGAATAGGGGATGCAATAGAAGTCAATTGAAATTAGTAAGCATAGATAAAGGTACCTCCGTTGAGTTTATTTTTACATTCTGATCTATCAAAGATTCCTTATAATCATACCGGGCAAATGCTTCAGGCTCTATGTGCTAAAGTTGAGTATGAAAAAGGAATCCCCATCGGGAAAATTGGTTATTTCAATGACTCGTACAGAACGACCGCCCCGTGGCCAGATTCTCCAACCCCTGCACAGCTCGCCGCATACCATAATTTCCTGGGAACAGGAAAATCCCGAATTAAGTGGACATTCCTGGGACTTACAAAAGTAGAAAAAAGCAGAGTTGCAAACATCCTCAGCAAGAAGCTCCTCACAAACTTAAAAAATTTCTAACCTATCCCCAGTTCATCAACGTCATCTACAGTTAAACCTAACTGCTCTCGTAATTTGTGAAGCTCCTCAACGGTTAATTTGCCATTCTCATAGTATCCTACGAAATACCCATAGAGAGCATATACCTCTTTTTCACTCTCAGGGGGAGATTCCCTTAAGGATTCAGAAAAAGACTCATATTTACTTTTCATTTTATCTCCTCTAAGTAGAACCTCTTTAAGTTAGAAAATAGATAAACTTTTTTCCCAGGATGAGCTCTCAGCCAGCTTAACACTTTTTGTCTTAGCTCTAAATATTCCTCCTGCTCCAGTTTTTTAATAGATTTATCATATAATAATCGCTTTGATATACCTGCCCCTTCCTTTTTCTTGCAAAACTTTTATAAATCGATATCGCATTACTTGAATCTGGTGTCTTTAATTCAAATTTCTTCCCGTTCAGAATAAAATCAACAGGACCACCACGATAGTTCTTTATGTCATAATTAAATTCAATTCTGTAACCCAGATCTACAAGCTTTTTCCCAACGTCAAACTCCACCTCAAAATTCCCTTTTATGTTTCCATATTTATCAAATCTTGCCTTCCTTATCCAGCTATCATGAAGCGCTATAAAACCTTTATCATTCATCTCCGAATCGTAAAAAGCTTTATAGCCTCTTCTTTGCAGTGTAATCTGCTTTTTTAATCTTTCTGCCTGCGCTTTGTTCACAAGAACCATTATTCTCCTGGTATTTCCTATCTTAATCGTCTTCGCCGAAGCCTTCACCGGTTTTGAAGAAAAACTGTGTGTAGGATGCAATTTGACGGTTAATTTAGGAGGTCAAGATGATAGAGGGGATTAGGAGATATAGGATGGGGAATGAAGTGAGGCATTTAGGGAGTTATTAGGGAGAATTGGGAGTCATCTTCTTGCTAGACAAGATAAGCTACTTCTGGAGGAGGTGTTGAATTGTGTAATGAGAGAGGAAAGGAAAGATTTTGATCTGGCAAAT